>NZ_JHUV01000012.1 GCF_000619805.1 Sulfurihydrogenibium subterraneum DSM 15120
ATTATTTTAACTTTGATATAAAGAGAGTACAGACAGACAATGGGAGCGAGTTTTTAGGGGAGTTTGACAAATATTTAAATGAGATAGGGATAGAGCATTACTTTAGCTATCCAAGAAGTCCAAAGACAAATGGAGCTGTAGAAAGATTAATAAGGACAATAGAAGAGGAATTATGGTTTATAGAGAAAATGGAATATACGATAGATGAGATAAATAGAAGATTAAGTAGTTATGTGGAAAAATACAATTTTATAAGACCGCACTACTCTTTAGGATATAAAACTCCTGCAGACATAGTTAATAAAAAGTGATAAAATTTTTTAGGTGTGGGTGTTCATGATGTATAGAACTTATACAGTCCCTTGTAATCGTAAATGACAGGCTCTATAATCTCTAAATCTTTCAGAAGAGCCTCGGTTTCCGCTCTGCCGTGAGTTTCCACATAACCCACCACTATGTCAATGCCTTTCTCAAGCAGAAGGTGTGCATCGTAGAGCATTGAATAGGTTTTGCCCACTCCCGGTGCGTATCTAAAGTAAACGGTAAGGTATCCCTTACCCACATCAAATTCCACATTTTCAACGGACTCTACCAGCTCAAGGAGCTCTTCGGGACTTGGTCTTTCTTCAAGGTCTTCCATGAGTGCTAATCTCCATGAGTTTTAAAAGTTCCATGTTTAGCTTCAGTATGTTTACCCTTTCCTGTCCCATTAAGCCAAGGGTCCTACCCTCGGTGTGCTTCTCTATAAGCTTTTTCAGCTCTTCTTCTGGCAGTCCCGTCTCTTTTGAAACCCTCTTTATCTGAAAGTATACAGCGGAAGGTGGGAGGTGTGGGTTAAAACCGCTTCCTGAGGCAAAAACCAGGTAAGAAGACACGGGCTTTCCTTTGAAAAGCTTTACTCTTTGGCTTACCTGTTTGTAAAGTTTAGGGCTGGTAGGTGCCAAGTTGGAACCCCCACTGCTGAGGGGGTTATAGTCCACTGCGGATGGTCTACTCCAGAAGAGTCCTCTGCTGACAAAGGGCTGGGCTATAAGCTCAGAACCTGCGGGTTTGCCATCTTTATAAATTATGCTTCCCTTTGCCTTTTCCTTAAAAAGGAGATGGGCAAGACCAGTAATCACGAGAGGGTATATCAACCCAGTTATGACGAATAAGAAGATATAAATTCTAAAGGTTTTCCACATGGCTTACCTCACAAAGAGTTCTATAAGATGATATATGAGCTTTATAAACACGAAGGGAGCTATTATCCCACCAAGACCGTAGACCAGAAGGTTGTAGAGAAACAACCTGCTGGGAGGTATGGACTTGTAAAAGGCTCCTTTCAGTGCCAGAGGGGTTAAAGCTGGAATCACCAGAGCGTTGAAAATGACCGCAGACAGGATGGCTATGTATGGATTTTCAAGGTGCAGAATGTTTAATTTATTAAGGTCTGGATAGATGGGTGCAACTGATTCAGGAACTATTACAAAGTACTTGGCTATATCGTTATCTATGGAAAAGGTGGTGAGGGTACCTCTGGTGATAAGCATGTTTTTGCCTACTTCCACGATGTCAAGTAGTTTGGATGGGTCTGAGTCTAAGTCTATTATGTTGGCAGCTTCTCTTGCATCCTGAGTTCCTGCGTTCATGGCAACTGACACATCTGCCTGTGCAAGGGCTGGCGCATCGTTGGTCCCGTCCCCCGTCATGGCAACTACATAACCCTGAGCCTGGAGCTCTTTCACGAGTTTTAGCTTGTCCTCCGGCTTTGCCTCAGCCACAAAATCATCCACTCCTGCTTCCTTGGCTATGGCAGCGGCAGTAAGGGGATTGTCTCCCGTAATCATTATTGACTTTATGCCCATGCTTCTGAGTCTGGCAAGCCTTGCCTTTATGCCTTGTTTGAGAACATCTTTTAGAGCCACCACTCCAATTACTTCTTTGTCCTTTACCACCACCAGTGGGGTTCCTCCCGACATGGCTATCTTTGCCACCACAACTTCCACCTCGTGAGGCACCTCTCCTCCAATTTTTTGGATGTAGTCTTTTACCGCGCTAAAGGCTCCCTTACGGTAGCTGTGTCCGTCTACCTCCACACCGCTCATCTTGGTTTCTGATGAGAAGGGGATGACCTTAACATTTCTGGGAAGAGCGTCCGAGCGCACTCCGAGGGTTTTTTTGGCAAGTTCCATTATACTCTTACCTTCTGGAGTCTCGTCCGCTATGGAAGCTATCATAGCTGTCCAGATACAATCCTCAAAGCTGTGATTACCAACGGGTATAAACTCTGAAGCCATACGGTTGCCTAGTGTTATAGTTCCCGTCTTATCCAGAAGCAGAACGTTGGCATCTCCTGCTGCCTCTATGGCTCTTCCGGAGAGAGCTATCACATTTCTTCTAAACAGCCTATCCATACCCGCAATACCTATGGCTGGCAGGAGTGCCGCTATGGTGGTGGGTGCAAGACTCACAAAAATGGAAGCCAGCACAGCAAGAGACATAGGCTCTCCCCTATTGCTGACAGCAACAAGATACTCTGAAATAGCCCGAGCGTTGAAGGCCACCAGGAGAAATACAACGGTCAGAGATACCAAAAGTACCTCAAGAGCAATCTCATTAAGGGTTTTTCTGCGTTTCGCCCCCTCTATCATGCTTATCATCTTGTCCAGGAAGGTCTCTCCAGGGTTTGCGGTGATACGCACCACTATGTTTCCGGCCACCACCTTGGTGCCTCCCAAAACTGCGCTCCTGTCAGAGCTTGCCTCTCTTAAAACCGGTGTAGACTCTCCTGTAACTGCAGCCTCGTTTACAAGGGCAGCACCCACCACTATCTCACCTTTGCCAGGGATTAGCTCTCCCTCCTGCACCAGCACAAAATCTCCCTTTTTCAGCTCTGTAGAGGGTACTTCTACAAAGGGAGCGTTTGGGTCTGGACTCTCCAGCTTTTTTGCCATGATGGTAGTTTTATAGCTTTTTAGAGATTCAGCCCTTGCCTTTCCTCTGATTTCCGAAAGACTTTCCGCAAAGTTAGAAAATATCACCGTAAGCCACAGCCAGAAAACGGTCCATCCGCTAAACCACGCAAGACCTCTTTTAACTTTGGAAAGCTCCAGGAAGAACTCAATAGTTATTATCAGGCTTGCCACCTCAACGAGAAAGATTACAGGGTTGCGCCAGAGCTCTAAGGGATTTAGTTTCCTAAAGGAATCTATCAATGCTTCAAATAGAATATCCCTGCTAAATACAGATACATCCCGTTTTTTCATGGCTACCTACCCCCCCGTAAAGCAGAAAGTGCTCCAGCACAGGACCCATAGAGAGGGCTGGGAAGAATCCCAGCACATTGAGTAAGAGCACGGTAAAGACTAGCCACACCGCAAAGGTAAGGCTGTCTTCTCTTAGGCTTCCGGGAGCCACTCGAACCAACCTCTTCTGGGCAAAACTCCATGCCAGCATAAGCACCGCAAATATCACCACAAACCTGCCTGCAAACATGGCAAGAGCAATAGTTAGATTGTAAAATACGGTGTTGGCATTTAATCCTGCAAAGGCACTACCGTTGTTGTTGGCGGTGGAGGTATAAGCATACAGCACCTCGGAAACGCCGTGAGGACCGGGGTTAAGGATAGAACTTGTTCCAATTTTAGTTAAAAGAGCTATGGAGGTCAAAACCAGAACTAGGAGAGTAGGGGTAAGAGCAGTCACTACACTTGCCCACATGTCCTTCGGGTAAAGCTTTTTCTGGAGAAATTCAGGCACCCTTCCCACCATAAGCCCTGCTATAAAGGAGGCTATTATCATGTAGGCAAGCATGCCATAAAGACCAGCTCCAACTCCTCCAAAGACCACACCCGCACCCATAAGCATGAGGAGAACCATATCCGCTAAAGGAAGGTAAGAGTCAAACATACCGTTTACCGCACCCGTCTCTGCAGAGTCTGTGACCGCTCCAAAGAGAGCAGAGCCTCCGAGTCCGAACCTCGTTTCCTGACCTTCACATATGGACCGCTTATGCCAAGCTTTTCATAGCTGGGTGGAAGCTGGCTCATAGCCCAATACTCTGTAAGGTACGCACTTGTAAAGAAAAAGAGCATGACGCCAAATATCACCCAGCCGAGCCTTTGCCTACCTGTTAGCTTTCCGAAGGTGTAGGTAAGTGCGGTGGAAATCAAAGGCATAAGAAGACACTCAAAGAAGTTGGAAAGGGATGTAGGATTTTCAAAGGGATGAGCAGAGTTAGCCTTGAAAAATCCACCCCCGTTGGTTCCAAGGAGCTTTATAACTTCCTGAGAAGCTATCGGTCCCATAGGTATGTCCTGCTGCTTACCTTTAAGAGCAGGGTCTAAAAGCTCCACCTTCAAATAAGAATTAAGGTTCTGAATAACCCCTGATTTACCAGAAAGAGCGCGCCGGCTATAGATATGGGTAAAAGCACATAAAGGGTAGCTCTGACCATGTCCACCCAGAAGTTGCCTATGTATGGCGTCTCTGTCCTCTTTAACCCTCTTATGAGAGCCACAGCTACCACTATGCCAGTAGAGGCAGAAAGGAAGTTCTGGACTGTAAGACCCAGCATCTGAGATGCATAGCTGGCTGCACTCTCTCCCGAGTAAGCCTGCCAGTTGGTATTAGTAGTAAAGCTAACCGCTGTGTTCAGTGCTAAATCCAAAGGAAAGCCATTAAACTCCTGTGGGTTGAGAGGTAGTAGGTTTTGAAAGAAAAGCACCAAAAACATATCTACTAAACCTAATACATTAAAACTAAAAAGATGTAGAAAGTACCCCTTCCAGTCCATCTCTTCCAATGGAACTAAACGGAGCATCCTGTAAATAAATCTTTCTCACGGAAGAGGTTCTGCACTAAATACCTCTGCCATGTATCTTCCTATCAATGGTGTGGTAATCAGGAGAATTATGACAAACATAAGAAACTGCAGAAGATCTTTTATGCAGAATGCGTCACACACAACTTTGCCTCCTTCGTAGTATCTAAAATTAATTTATGTTATATAAATGACTATATTTTATCAAATATTTAATAAATTGATTAATAGTTAAATCTGATTTTATATATAAAAATTCAGAATGTGTTATGATTAAACGAAGGTCAGTTAATAGCTCATAAAAAAATAAATTTTCCCCTAATCTCTCACTCAACGTATAGTATAATAATTTAAATAACATTTAAAATGGAGTTTTTATGAATATTTTAATAACTGGAGGAGCTGGATACATAGGAAGTCATGTTGTTAAACAGTTATTAGAAGAAACAGATTATAAAATCACTATTATAGATAACTTATCCACTGGTTCAATAAAAACAATCAAAACTTTAAGAGATATAGCAAAATTAAGCAATAAAGATAATAATTTAGATTTTATAGAAGCTGATTTAAGTAATTTTTCTCTGATAGAAGGAATAATCAAAGCAAAAAAGTTTGATGCTGTTATACATTTTGCAGCAAGTATAATTGTTCCAGAAAGTGTAAAAAATCCCATAAAGTATTATATGAATAACACAGTAAACACAACAAATTTAATTAAGCTATGTATAGAAAATAATGTTAACAAATTTATTTTTTCTTCTACAGCTGCTGTTTATGGTCAGCCAGATGAAATACCAGTCAAAGAAACAACCCCAACAAAACCTATAAATCCTTATGGTATGAGTAAGCTTATGAGTGAAACTGTATTAAAAGACTGTGGTTTAGCCTATCCAGAATTTAAATATGTGATTCTTAGATACTTTAACGTAGCTGGTGCTGACATAAAAATTAGAATAGGTCAAAGATTTCCAAATGCAACTCATCTAATAAAAGTTGCAGCTGAAACAGCTGTTGGAAAAAGAGAAAAAATGTACATTTTTGGAACAGATTATCCAACCAAAGATGGAACTTGTATAAGAGATTACATACATGTAGATGACTTAGCAGAAGCTCACATTAAAGCTTTAGAGTATTTAAACGATAATAATAGTGATGTATTTAACTGTGGTTATGGCTATGGATACTCTGTTTTAGAGGTTATAAATACTATGAAAGAAGTTTCAGGTGTAGACTTTAAAGTGGAAATTACAGGTAGAAGAGAAGGAGACCCAGCTATTTTAATAGCTGATAATTCTAAAATAAAAGAAAAAATGAAATGGCAACCTAAATATAATGATTTGAAACTTATTTGTAAAACAGCTTTAGAGTGGGAAAAAAAGTTGTTAAAGGAGGAGGTTTAAGATGAAAAAGTTTTTTGCTCTTTTGCTATTTAGTATACTTTTGATAGGATGCTCCAGTGTAGTTAATACAGAGAAAGCTAACTTAGATTTAAAGAACAAAACTATAGTTATACTTCCGTTTGAAAACTATACAGAAACACCTTTAGCTGGATTAAGAATAACTTCTATTGCTTATGGTGTTTTAAACTCTAAGGGATACAATGCGAAAAATTTTGTTATTAATAATGAAAAAGATTATAAAGAAGAAGAAATAAAAGAAATTATCAGTAAACTTAAAGAAGAAAACTATGACTATGCGATAACTGGAACTGTTAACGAGTTTAGATATAAAACAGGGATAGATGGTGAGCCTGCTGTGAGTATAACTTTAAAAATATACGATATTAAAAATGATAGAGTTATTTATACGGCTGTTGGCTCAAAAACAGGATGGGCTCATGAATCTCTTACTACTGTGGCACAAAAAATATTGAATGGAATTGTTCCATAAATGTTTTTAACTAAAATTTTCAGCGGCTTAAGTATAAAGATACTTTTAGCTGAAATAATACTATTTTTTATGGTTTTAGTTGGAATTGGAATATATACAAATCCAAGTGATCCCTTATTCATAAATGCTCAGTATGGTTATTTATTTTACTTATTGCCTCTACTTGTCTTGACACTTTACTACGGTTTAACTGCTGGAGTAATTGTACTAATATTAATTTTTTTAGTTATGATGTTTTATTATAAGGAACTTTATTTATCTTATTTTCTATGGATGTTTTTATTTACGTTAGTTTCGTCAGAATTTAACTATTATTGGTCTCAAAATCTAAAAAAATCTGAAGAAAAATTTAAATATACAGATGATAAACTCAGAGACTTAGCTAGGGAATTGATGCTTTTAAAAATATCTCATGATCAGCTTGAAAAACAGTACATTGTTAAACCTGTAAGTATAAGAAGTGTAATATTAAATATTAGAGAAAAGATGTTAGTCTCAAAAGACGAAAAAGAACCTTTAGAATTTTTATTAAAATTTGTATCTACTACGCAAAATGTATATGATGCTGCTATTGTTACTTATTCTATTGAAAAAAATAGTTTTGAAAGTATTACTTCAATAAATGAAAATTTTAAAATAAATTTTGATGATGTTTTAATAAAAAAATCAATAGAAGATGATGCTATAACATATATTTCACAGGTAGAAGAATATTCAGAATATTTAGCCGTTATTCCTGTAAAAAAAGAAGATCTATACTATCTATTTGTTATAAAGGATATGAACTTTTTATTCTTAAACCTAGATACTCTTTTGATGATAAATCTATTTATGTTCTATATATTAAAAGAAAATGAGGTACTTAAAAATATAAAAGAAATTATCCTGTCCTACAAAGAATTTGATATAGATTTTATAAAAGAAGTCTATAGAATGTATCAAATTTATAAAAGCTTTAATATAGAGTCTACATTAGTGATTTTTTATGTTAAAACTGATGATCAAAATTTTCCATTATTTTTAAAAACAAAACTTAGAGGTCTTGATATTATGGATAGTTTGAAGGTAGATAAAGGATTCTTTATTTTACCTATTTTATTACCATTTACACCATTTAGTGGTGCTCAAAGTTTTGTAAGAAGAATAACTCAACTAATAAGGGATTTTTATTCTGAAAAATTTTTAGAAGAAAATGTTAAGTATACAATAGAACTTATAGATAAAGATATTAAAGCTATAATAGATAAAATCTACACAAATTATTTTGATATAGCAAAAGATGATAAAGGTTTAAAAAAATGAAGAATATTCTCTATTCTGTTATAAGTGAAATATTTGGTATTCTTTTTCTTTTTAGTGAAAATATTTACATTAGTGTAGGAATCTATATCATATTTCATAGTATTGCTATTTTTCTTCTTTCTAGTACTTTATTATTTTTAATACCGAAAAAATATAGAAATAAAAAGAAGGAAAGTTTTACTTTTTTATTTTTCTTTGGATTTTTTACATTTATAGCAGGATTTATTTTTCTTTTTGTTTTGTCTTTATATCTTTTAAGAACGCAAAAGAATATTGAATATAAACCTGTTGAAGCTTTTTCTTTAGATGAAATCTATAATGAAGATATAGATTTTTATGGAAGGAGGTTTGGAGAAGGTGGGTTAGTTAGCTTAATAAAAGACAAAAATGTTCCTAAATATTTAAAGGAAAAAGCTTTTTTGGCTTTGGCCGATTTAAAATCTCCTTTTGTTTTTAATTTAATAAAGGAAAATTTAAGTAATCCTATTGATGAAATTAGATTACTTGCCTTTAGTTTGATTTCAAAAATGGAAAAAGAAATGACCGAAAAAGTGCATGATTTGGAAAATAAATTAAAAAAAGATGATATTACTGATGATGAAAAAGCAGAAATATATAAAGCTCTAGCTCAACTTTACTGGGATTTTGTTTTGTATAACATTGTTGATGAAGAGTTTAAAAGCTTTATGATAGAAGAATCAAAAAGTTATGCATTAAAATCTTTAGAGATAAAAAAAGACCCTTATGTTTATTTTCTTTTGGGAAGGATTTATTTAAAATTAAAAGATGTAGAAAAAGCAATTAAATTTTTAGAAGAAGCAGTTAAAGATAAAAATATAAAATCAAAAGTAATTCCTTATCTTGCTGAATGTTATTTTTACATGAGAGATTACAAATCTGTAAAAAGTATTTTAAAAGAATTAGACTTAATCTTAGATGTTAGAGTTAAATTTGTAAAGGATTTTTGGGTGGGAGATGTCGGTTATAATTGATAAGGAGAAAAAAATAGATATATTATTGATAGCTGAAGGTACTTATCCTTATATTCGTGGTGGAGTATCTACGTGGATACACGATTTAATAAATGGCCTTTCAGATTTTAATTTTGGTGTAATATTTTTAGGTAGTAGACCAGAAGATTATGGAGATATAAAATACAAACTTCCAGATAATCTTGTATATTTGTCTGTAGATTATCTTTTTGAATTTAAAGAATCTGTTATTTCCGAAGGGATAAAAGCTAAAAAAGAAATTTTTTCATACATTGAATTTCTTCATAAATGGTTTAAAGAATTTCATAACACAGAATTGGAATTTCCAGATAAATTAAAATCTTTGTCCTTTTATACAGAAGAGATAACGAAGGAAATATTTTTATATAGTAAGGAATCTTGGGATTTTATTATAAATATGTATGCTAATTATGCAGTAGAAACCCCATTTGTAGATTATTTTTGGACTATAAGAAATATTCATGCACCTATTTTTGTTGTGTCTGGTCTAGCAAAAAAAATCCCTAATTTTGAGATAGTACATAGTCCATCAACCGGATATGCAGGATTTTTAGCATCTTTACTCTCTTACGATAGAAAAAAACCATTTATATTAACAGAGCATGGAATCTATACAAGAGAAAGAAAAATAGATTTGTTAAATACTGATTGGCTTGTAGACAAAAGATTATTTTTCCAGAAGGATATAGGAGAACTTGATCACATAAGGAATCTTTGGATAAGATTTTTTGAAAGTATTGGAAAATTTATCTACAAAGCAAGTAGTGTAATAATTTCTCTTTTTTCCACAGCAAGAGAAATTCAAATATTATACGGAGCTGACCCTGATAAATGTATAGTTATCCCAAATGGAGTTGATGTAGAAGGATATTCAAAACCTTTACGACAAAGACCTGAATATATTCCAAAAGTAATTACTCTTTTAGGTAGGGTTGTTCCGATAAAGGATATTAAGACATTTATTAAAGCTATGAGAATTGTAAGTAATAAGATTCCTGATGTAGAGGGGTGGATAGTAGGTCCTACTGATGAAGACCCTGACTATTACAATGAGTGTTTAAATCTTGTGGAAACTTTTAAGTTAAAAAATAACGTAAAATTTCTTGGATTTCAAAATCCAAAAGATATATTTCCTAAAACAGGAATACTTACGCTTACATCTATAAGTGAAGGTATGCCTCTGGTTGTGTTAGAAGGTTTTGCAGCTGGAGTCCCGTGTGTCGCAACAGACGTTGGATCTTGCCGTCAACTTATATATGGTGGCTTAAATGAAGAAGATATAAAAATAGGAAAAGCTGGAAAGGTTGTTCCTATAGCTAATCCTGAAAAATTAGCAGAAGCTTACATAAAACTATTGGAAGATGAAAATCTATGGAAATCTTGTCAAGAAGCTGCAATAAAGCGTGTAAATACTTTTTATACTAAAAGCCAGTTTCTTAATAATTATAGAAAGATTTATACGGATATGAGGAGCAAATGGCAGGGATAAGCTTTGAATTAAGAAAGGTTTTAAGAGAAAGGACTTTAGGTTCTATAGCAAAGGCTTTTGGATATTCTACATTTTTAAGTGCTGGTCCATATTTAATATCTATCACAACTTTAATTTTATCTTACTATTTACTTAGTCCTTTTGTTAGCGATAAGAGAGTAATTATACAGTTTCAAGTTATTATTACTTATCTTGTAGCTTTTAGTTTAATATTAACTGGCTTTTCCCAACTAATGATTACAAGATTTATAGCAGACAGAATTTTTGAAAAAAAATATAATTTAGTTCTTCCGAACCTATTAGGTAATATGATTTTAAATATGGCAATAGGGTTTATTATCTCTCTTTTATTTGGGTTAATATTTTTTAAGGAACAGGGCTCTCTTTTTATAATTTTGTATTCGTTTAATTATACAATATTTTGTGGTTTGTGGATTGTAAATGTTGTATTAAGTAGTTTAAAAAGTTATAAATTCATAGTTTTATCTTTTGCATTGGGATATTTAACTTTTTTAGTACTTTCTCTACTTTTTGTAAAGTTTGGTTTAAATGGATTATTGCTTTCTTTCTTTTTAGGACAATCTTTACTTTTCTATATGTTGATAGGTTATATGATAAAAAATCATGATTCAGACAGTATACTTAGATTTGATTTTTTTGATAAAGATAAAATTTATATATCATTAATATTCTCAGGATTTTTCTATAACATTGGTGTATGGGTTGATAAGTTTGTGTTCTGGTTTACACCTTTTACAAGTGTTGAAATTTTAGGGCCTATAAGATCTTCTTTAGTTTATGATATTCCTATGTTTTTAGCTTATATATCCATAGCTCCCGGTATGGCAATATTTTTCTTAAAATTAGAAATGGAATTCGCCGAGTATTACGATAGATATTATAAAGCTGTTAGAGAAGGAGCTACATTACCTAAAATATACGAATACGGAGATGAGATGATTCTCTCCGCCAGAAACGTCGTATTAGATACAATGAGGATTCAGGGAATAGCCTTTGTAATATTTTTACTGTTTGATGAATTTTTGCTCAAATTATTTAACATTTCCCTGCTTTATATTCCCTTATTACACATACTTATGCTTGGTACATATCTTCAACTTATATTTATGTCTATTTTAGCAATTTTAAACTATTTTGATAGGAGAATAGAAGCAATGGTTTCTTCACTTATATTTGCAATTACAAACTTTATTTTTTCATTAATTACGATATATTTAGGACCTTATTACTACGGATACGGTTTTATTTTTTCCTTATTGGTTAGTAATGTTGTTGCTATTATTTTGCTCAGGAGGTTCTTAGATGAGGTTCATTATAGGACTTTTATGTTTGTTTAATATATTTATGGGGATTTTTTCAAAATCTTTTGCTAAAGATATTGCAATTGGTTTTATTTACAGACAACCACCAGAGGAAGCCTTTTACCTTTATGATTGGCTTGTTGTAGACCCAGATAATTTTTCTTGGGAGAAGTTTGATGAAAAATTCTACATTAAAAATAAAAAAGCTAAACTAATAGCTTATATATCCCTTGGAGAGATAGAGCCTTATAGAAGTTATTACAAAGATATTAAAAAAGAGTGGATTTTAGGAGAAAATAAAGCTTGGAAAACTTACATTGCAGATATAAGGAATAAAGAATATCAAAGATTTTTATTGAGAAAAGTGATAAAAAATCTTGATAGGTTTGATGGAATATTTTTTGATACACTTGATAGCTATCAGCACGTTTTAAATCCACAGGAGTTTAAATCTTACGAAGATGCCATGGCAGATTTTCTAAAAGAAGTAAGAAAAAGATACCCAGACAAAATTATTTTAGTAAATAGAGGTTTTGAAATAGCTGATAAAGTTGTAGGAGTTGTAGATGGATATGTTACAGAGAGCCTTTTCTATGGAATTGATGTAAAAAGTATGAAGTATAAAAAAATGAGTCAGGAAGATACTCAGTGGCTTTTAAACAAGTTGAATCAAATTAAAAATTTAGGTTTTAAAGTTATAGTCATCGATTATGTAGACCCTAAAAATAAAAAATTGGCAAAAGAAGTAGCAAAAGAAATATATCAGCTTGGATTTATACCTTATGTAGCAGACAAAAATTTACAAACATTAGGCACAAGTATTTATCAATTAATACCAAGAAAAGTTCTTATGTTCTATGATTCCAAAGAAAATGATGTAGCATATTCAGCGATTCATAGATTATATCAGGTATATGTTGAGTATTTAGGATACGTTCCCGTGTTATACGACATTCAAAAAGGATTACCTGACAGATTTTTAGTTGACGAGTATGCAGGGGTTTTAATAAGATTATCAAAAGTAGAAAACGAAAAACAGTTTATCGATTGGGTAAAAAAACAAATTGATGACGGATTAAAAGTTTTTTTTCTTGATTTTTTCCCTGTATCTGAAGACTTATTAAGCTCTTTAGGAATAAATTATTATGGAATGAAATCACCATTTAATAAAGCAGAAGTTTTAGAAAGAAAATACAATTACTTTGAAATTGAGCCTGAATTAGAAAGTATTCCCTTAGTCAGTATAGAAAACGCAAACCCAGTACTGACTATAAAATACAATAATAAAACTTTTATCCCTTTTGCAATTACAACTTGGGGAGGTTATGCTTTAGAAGGAAGTTTCTTAAGGCTTATTGGTGATGATGCTTTATTTATTTTTGACCCTGTAAAAGTTTTTAGAGACATTTTTAATCCAGATTTTCCAGCTTTGGACATTACGACGGAAAATGGAAGAAGAATACTTACAGCCCACATTGATGGAGACGCTTTTTTTGGAGTGGCAGATTTTGACCCTTCCAAAACAACAGGAGAAATCATAAGAGATAAAATTATAAAAAAGTATAATATTCCACACACTGTATCAATTATAGAAGGAGAAGTATCTCGAGAAGGCCTTTATCCTGAAAAGAGTAAGCATTTAGAAGAAGTAGCAAGGTCTATATTCCAGCTAGATAATGTAGAAGTAGCAAGTCATTCTTTTTCCCACCCTTTTAAATGGATAAAAATAGAAAAGTTATCGCAAAACCATGAATATGTAGAAGTTTATAATTTACAAATAAAAGGTTATACATTCTCATTAGAAAGAGAAATTATTGGTTCTGTTAAATATATTAACGAAAATTTAGCTCCGAAAGATAAAAAAGTAAAAGTTTTTTTATGGACAGGTGATTGCGTTCCAAGTGAAGAAGCTCTTAAAACAACATATAAACTAAAAATATACAACACTAACGGTGGTGATACTACTATAGATGCCAAAAATCCATTTTTTAGTTTTATAGGACCAATGGGATTAAACAGAGATGAATTTTTTCAAATCTATGCACCAATTCAAAATGAAAATATTTATACAAACTTATGGAGAGACTACTTTGGTTATGTAAACGTTGTAAGCACATACAAACTTATAGATAAACCTTACAGATTTAAACCTATCGCCATATACTATCACTTTTACTCTGGGCAAAAACTTTTATCTTTGAAGGCTTTAGATGAAGTATACCAATATGCTTTATCTCAAGAAGTTAATCCTATGTTTTTATCCGAGTATGACCAAAGAGTTTTAGAATTTAGAAATACTGCTGTCTGTAAAGATGTTAGAGATGATTCTATTGTTATAAGGGGAGAAGGCAATCTTAAAACAGTTAGAATAGATAAAGATGTTAAAGTAGATGTATTTAATAGTAAAGGTGTAGTTGGTTTTAAAAATATCAACGCTAGTACTTACATTCATTTAGATAATTCAGCTGATTACAAATTAAGTTTTAGCAATACACTACCAAATTTTTACTTGATAGATTCTAACGGTCAGATAGCAGAGTTTAAAGTAGAAGAAAATAAAATTAAAATTCATCTAAAAAGTTATATTCCTTTAGAATTTAAGATTTTTAACCGAAATTGTAAAGTAAGTATACAGCCAAAAGGTTATTCTCAAAAATTCGGAGATAAGCACATATATGAATATAGATTTACAAAAGAAAAAGAAGCCTATGTGGAAGCCTACTGCAACTAAAGAGATTTTTTCCTATAAGGAAATTTTTGGATTTGTTTTAATAGTTGTAGTGCTTTCTGTGGCAATATTTCCAAAGGGAAAAATTGAAAAGTTAATCTTTCAAGAAGATACAAATATAGATTTATCTAACATTTATCTGGAAAATTTGATAAGAATAACTGATGACGATAATTTGAGATTATTGCTTGCCGAAAGATACATAAACCTTGGTTATAAGGAAAAGGCTCTTACTATACTGAAGAATTTAGAATCAGACAGTGATCCTGAAATAAGGTCTAAAGCAAAAATTTTAAGTTATAGGATATTAAAAGTAGAATACTTTTCTAAAAATACTTCGAATGAAAGACAACAAGAGTTAATAAAACAAATGCGTAAGATTTTGTTAGACAGCTTAAATTCTACTACTAATTTAAATACTTTAAAAGATATATACAACGAATCACTTTCAATGGCATTTGTAGATATTGCTTATAAAACGGCAATGAAGGCTGTAAGTATAAAAAATGATGATTTATTCTGGTTAAAACAGGCATACGCTCAAGCGTTAGCTACACAGCATTATCAAGATGCACAAAAGTTATCATATAGATTATCAAAAATAGATAAAAACAATAGTCTAAAGTGGCTTAACGAGTATTACAACATATCTGTAGCAATAAAAGATTATACTTCTGCATCAAAAGCTTTAAAAGAAATGGCTACTATAGATAGCCAACACTCATTTACTTACTATAAAAAGTTAGTAAACCTTTATATGTATGTAAAAGATTATAACTCAGCTTTAAATCTTGTTCAGAATCTGTATAAAACAGATACTGTAAATAAAAGTAAATGGTTAGATTTGATGGCAAATATTTATCTAAGTCAAAAAGATTATTCCAATGCTTTTAATGCTTATAAAGAAGCTTTTTTAGGTGAGAAAAACCTAAGTAAAAGAAAAGAATATTTCAAAAAATCACTTGAAATTTTACTTTGGAGTAAAAAATACGATGATTTGAAAACCTTCCTTGATAGTTATTATAAAGAATTTTTAACAGACCCAGAGATGGCGAAATTTATTTTAAAGACATCTCTGGCTACTGGAGACCCTAAATTTGCCTATAAAATTGCTTTAGAAATGAAGCAAAGAGGTTTTTAGATGAAGAGGCTATTAATAAGCGTATTACTTACGACTCCTGTATTTGCTAACGAAGTTGAGGATATAGTCATAGAAGGTCAAGAAATAGAAAAAAAAGAAATAAAAGAAATAAAAGAAGAAAAAACTATTAAAGAAAATACCAATTATGAAAAAAATGTAAAATCTGAAGAAATTAAAAAGACAACTGGGAAAAACATAGTTGTAAAAGATAATGAACTTTTAAAACTTTTAGTTCAAACATTTTTAGGAAATCAAGATTTAGAGAATGCTTATGAGGTAGCTAAAAGGGCAAGTGAACTTTTTCCTAATGACCCTTACTGGTTAAAAATGCTTGGACAGATAGCTATATGGAATAAAAAACCAGAAGAAGGTCTGCAGGCGTATTTAAAACTGTTTGAATTAACAAAAGATGAAAACCTAAAAAAAGACCTTATAAACTTGGCTGTTGCTGTAAACAGGTTTGACATAGCGAAACAAATTATTGAAGAAGATGTAAAATCGGGTAAATATAGAGACTTAAAAAATATATATTACATATACTACAACGCAGGAGATGTAAAAGAACTCATTTCAATCTTAGAAAACCTTTACAATAAAGAAAAGGATAAGGAAATACTTTATAACTTAGTATTTTTACTTTACAATTACGGAGATGTAAAAGAGGCTTTACGATACGGAAAAATACTTATAGAAAATCACAATCCAAATTTACGAGATGTTTTACTGTATTCAAACGTTCTTTATTCAAATAGAAGATTTTATGAATCTTACAAAGTCTTGAAGAATTTTATAAGAAATATTAATGATGAAAAGGACGAAAATCTTAAAGTAGAATATCTTAAAACCTTGTCAGGATTAGCTTGGTCGTTAAAGGATTTTGATACTTCTGTTTATGCTTCAACTAAGCTTTATCAAATGAATAAAGCTGATTTACAAGATTTTATAAGGCTTTATACTTATTACTTTTATAAGCAAAATTATCAACAGTCCAGAAAATTCGCCTACGAAGGATATGAAAGATACAAAGCTCAAATTTTGTTAGAAGGTTATGTAGAAAGTTTATTTAGACTAAAAAACTATAAAGATATAGTTGATTTTGTAGAAAAGGAAAAAATTCAAATATCTCAATCTATATTAGTTTTTTCCAGATATATAAATAGCTTATTAAAAATTGGTGAGAAGGAAAAAGCATTATACTTAGTTTCAAATGCTTTAGATAAAAACTTTAGTCCTACTATATTAGCTGAACTTATCTATACTGCCATAGATACATCAGACCAAAACTTAGCAAAGTATATTGTTAAAAAATATTCTAAGTATGAAAATAATTTAAGAAAAGAATTTGGTTTCTTATATCTATTTTTACAAAACGGAAAGAAAGCTTTACATTTACTGTCTAATTTAAAAAGTAGTAAAAATCTCAGTGATATTGTTTTATATGCTGACGTATTAAATCTGTATGGAAAATTTGAAGAAAGCTTGTATTTGAAATACAAAATATACAAATACTTACACAAAAAAATAGATAGTGGGAACTATACAGATGAAGATTTAGAAAACTATTTAAAAGTAGCAATGGAATTTGCAAGCTCAAGGAAGTTTAATGAGAGGTTAGAAATTGCAAAATCGAAACTCCATCCTGATGTATATCAAGATATATACTTGTCTTATCAATTTATGTTAGAAAATCAAAATAAAGTAGAGTTTTTAATGAAAAAACATAGATACTCTTTAAGACCTTGGATGAAGCTTAATTTAGCATTGTGGATGGATGACAGATACTGGCAACAAAAACTTTTAGAAGAATATATTGATGTTTTACCAATAAGAGATAGAGTAGAAGCGTTGACAAGAACGGGAGAACTCAAAAAAGCCATGGAGTATGGCTATAAAGGATTAGAAGAAAATCCGGATGATTATCTTTTATACAAACAACAACGAGATTTAATCGTTGAGAATATGTCTCAATTTGAGGGTAAATTTTCATATACGGAGAGAGGAGGCGTTAGTGAATTAGAAGAAAATGTATACCTAGATAAATACATAAAAGAAAATGTAAAAGTATTTTTGAAGTATAGTAAATCTGATATACAAAAATTGGGTTCAGGACTAATAAATATAAATGGAAGGAAGAATTTTAGTGTGGGTTTGCAAAAAATATTCGATAATGGAAAGTTAAATGTTGGTTTTGGTGTTTTAGAGACAATTAACTCAAACTCATACATAGACATCGATTATACACGATACATATATAATAGAATAAGTTTTAATACAAAAATACCTTGAGTGAGAAATTCATTTTTTCAATTTTATTTCTAATAAAAAGCCAAAAGTAGCTCGGGTTATAATATACCCAAACTACTTTTGGGAGGTCAAAAATGCAACTGGAAAAGTTTTATAACATACTTCTCAAAAATTTTCAATCATTTAAAGTTTCTTTTTATAAAAATACAGCTAAATCTAATGCTGGTAGAAAACCAAAAATTACCGATGAAGAAATAGCAGCAGCTTTCATCTTATCATACATGACTGGAATGCCTGTTTTGAAAATAGCAAGACAATTTATTGATGACTCTATAAAGTCTTATCACATATTTAGAAAGTCAAGAATTAAAAGAATATACGAACTGCTTAGAATATATCTACAAATGAGAATACTGTCTGTAATTATAGAAGTTTTGGTATCTAATAAAAAACCAAGACTTATAGTAGATGGTACAATACTTCCAGTAGCTAATTTAAACAGAGCAAGAACCCAGAGAATAAAGAGATTTAATGGAAAGATGTTTTGGGTAAGAAGAAAAAGAAATCTATACAGTCAACACTACAAAAAAAGAGTAAAATTTGAAGAGATATACTATGGAGTGCTTGTTATGGTAATTTGTGATACAAAGGGAAGAGTTTATGATATTTGGTTTCATCCAGCAAGTTATCATGAAGTTAAATCTTTTAGATTAAGAGCAAAAACCAGTATTTGGTTTAAAAGACTTATAAGCTTTTTTGAAGTAATAGGGGACAAAGGGTATAGAGGATGTGAGAATGTTATCGTATGTGAGACAAAAGAGGATAAAGCTCAGAGGCAGATTATTGAAAGCATATTTTCAAGGTTAAAACAATTTAACGCTCTTAGTAGATGGAGAAAAGGTATAACGCTTCTTTCCTATTTGTATGCTTATGCAATAGGTTATAGCTTTTTCAGGTACTGTGAGGTTTAATTATGGCATTAATTTCTCACTCAACGTATATATAATAGAATAAGTTTTAATACAAAAATTGATTTAAACATTCCTGCTGATGACACACTTTACTTACTTTACGGTGGAATGAAAAACAGATTCGGACTAAGTTTAACTTATAACTTTAATAATAGAATGAGTTATTTTATAAATCCTTCATATAACCAGTATTACTCTTCAGATAAAGTTAAATTAGGAACGTCTTTTAATCTTTATGAAGAGTTATCTTATAAACTAAGAGTAGGTTATCCCGATTATACGTTTAGATTATACACTTCCCACGGTATTTATAATGAAAAAGATGGATACAAAGGAAGTATAGAAAAGATATCTCAATATCCAAACCCTAAAGTTTTACCAAATAGCTATAATCAAATTGGTGTAGGGTTTTTATTTGGTTATGAAAATGATAATTCTTATGTAAGAGTTTTTAGGCCATTTTTAAGTGTGGATTTAAGCTATAACGATGTTACTGGTGTTGGATACGGATTTGGTGGAGGATTTGGTGGAGCTATTTTCAGACAGGATAATCTAAGTATAGGTTTTAACTATTTTAAAGGTTTTAGAGGAACTGCTGATAGGTATTTTAACATTTATCTAAAATATCGCTTATACTACTGAAAGTATTATAATAAGTAATGCCAAATTAAAAAAGGTAGGTGAGAAATATGGAGTTTATAATTCAAAACATTCTTGCATTAGGATTAATATTTTTCTTAATAGTAGGGATTGCTCTTGCTTGGAATATGAAAGTGATGAGATACTCTTTAATGGTAGCTTTAGCAGTAGTAGTATCTATAACTTTAATGGTTAAATACGGTGGATTAACAGTAGAAAAGCTTATTGCTAAATCTGGTTATATAGCTTTATTCTTAGTTTGGTTATCTGTATTGGTAATATTTATTGTTGGAATGTATAGAATGTGGAATAACATCTCTAAAGGGCAAGAATGAAAATTTGCACTTTTAACATAAACTCGATTAAAGCCAGAAAGGATTTGATTTTACAGTGGTTAGAACATAGAAATTATGATATAGATATTCTCTGTTTTCAAGAGATAAAAGTAGAAGAAAAAAACTTTCCGATTGATGAGTTTAAAAGCATTGGCTTTCTTTATCAGGAAGTTTTAGGGCAAAAAGCGTATAACGGAGTTGCCACTTTATCAAAATTCCCTATGGATAAGGTCTTAGATGGACTAAACCATAACTATTTTGATAATCAAAAAAGAGTACTGATAACCAAGATAAACGATGTATACATAATAAACACTTATGCGCCTCATGGAGATTTAAGAGGTGGAGAGAAGTATTACTACAAGTTAGACTGGTATAAACATTTTATTTCTTTCCTTAAAGAAAACTTTGACATTAATAATCAAAAAATAATTCTACTTGGAGACCTAAATATAGCTTTAGAAGATAAAGATGTCTACGACCCAATTTTATTAGAAGATTCAATAGGTACAATGCCAGAAGAAAGGGAGCTGCTGAGAAATCTTTTAGATTTAGGATTTATAGACTCATTTAGGTACCTTTATCCTGATAAAATTCAGTTTACTTGGTGGGATTATATAGGTGGAGCTATATGGAAAAATGAAGGAATGAGAATTGACTACATATTACTATCTAAATCACTAATAAAGTATTTAAAAGATGTTGAAGTTGACTTCTGGCCAAGAAGAAGAAGACAGCCAAAACCGTCAGACCACGCTCCAGTTATAGCAACTTTTGAAAGTTTAATATGAAGAAGCTACTGATTTTTATCTTTTTACTTTTTAATACTACTTTCTCTAAATCTGAAGAAAAAGTTTTTAATTTGATGGGAACTTATGCCATAATAGATTTAGAAGATGAGCAAAAAATCTATGAAACTTATAGATATCTAAAACATATAGAAGAGTTGCTGTCAGATTACAAAGAAGATTCTGAAATAACCTTAATTAACAAAATGGCGGGTATAAAGCCAGTAAAAGTAAGTCCTATAACTTTTGAGATTATAAAAAAATCTCTTGAAATTTGTAAATTAACAAAAGGTGCTTTTGATATAACTGTTGGTTCTATAACTATAAACCATCGTAGGCTAAAATTAATAGATGAAAATAAAGCTAAAAAGTTAGTAAACTGTAATGATGTAGTTTTAGACAATAAAGAAGAAACAGTTTTTTTAAAGAAAAAATACATGGTTATTGATTTAGGTGGTATAGGAAAAGGTTTTGCAATTCAAAAAGCGTATGAAAAAATAGGAGCTGATAAAGGATTTATAGCTATTGCGGGAGATTTGAAAGTATGGGGACAGAGAAGAAAAATAGGCATATACAACCCTGTCAATAAATCAATTATAGCCGTAGGAACAAATAATAAGGATTTGTGTCTTTCTACTTCAGGAAATTACTTTCAAAATCACATAATAGGGGAAAAAACTGATATACTTCAAGTTTCTGTTGTATATGATGAATGTAGTTTTACAGATGCTATAGATACAGGAATATTTGCAATGGGTGAAAAAGATAGAAAAGTTTTTCTAAAAAATGCAGAATTTGGATACCTTATAATCTATCAAGACGGTAGAGTAGAGTTTAATAAAAAACTTCTTGAATATTTTGAAGACCTAACTTTTCAACCTTTCTAAATTATTATCTAAATCATACTTATTTTATGACCATTTTTCTTAATCAATCATATGAGATTTAGTCTCAATATAATATAATTTTTCTACAAATAAATTTAGGAGGTTTAGACATGTATAAAAAACTTGCAGTTATGGGTTTAATAGCTGGTATATCTGTATCTTCTTATGCAAATAACGATGAAAAAATAAAGATGTTAGAAGAACAGATAAAACTACTTCAGCAACAGATACAAGAGTTAAAGGAAGCACAGAAAACAGCTTCTGAAGCAAAAGCAGATACAGAGGTTTTAAAGGAAGAGTTTAGAAAGTTAAAATTAGAGTTAAGTATGCCAGAATTTGAAAATAAATCTTTCTACGGTCTTGGTCCTGCAGCTTCAAAAGCGATGTTTAATCCAAAAGGGGTTTCTATAGGTGGTTATGGAGAGCTTACATTTGTCCATAATGATGTTGATGCTAGAGGAGGAGCAAAGAGTATTGCTGATATGCAAAGACTTATAATATACCTGGGATATGCTTTTAATGAAAAATTAAAGTTTAACTCTGAAATGGAATTAGAACATTCATCCACAAGTGGTAGTCATGGAACAGGGGGAGGATACTTTAAAACTGAGTTTGCTTTCTTAGACTATAACTTTAGACCAGAATTTGGTATAAGAGGTGGTTTACTTCTCATGCCAGTTGGAATAATAAATGAATATCACGAACCTCCAACTTTCCCAACCGCTCAAAGACCGTTTCTAGAAACAAGAATTCTACTTTCTACTTGGGAAGAGATGGGAGCTGGTGTTTACGGTAAGATTAATAAGTTGGAATATAAATTTTACTTAACTAACGGATTAATGTTGAAAGGTAATGGAAATTATGATGTTAAACAACCACTTAAAAATTTAATACAAAGAGGTGCAAGAGCTGTATCTGAAAAGCCAGGCTTCACAGGAAGATTAGATTACAATTTATTTAATAATCTTAAAATAGGCATGTCTTTCTGGGTTGGAGATGTACAGAGTAAAGGAGGAAGTGACAGTGCATTAGGTCTTAGAAGAGGAACAGACCTCGGAAATGTAAGTATAATATCTCCTCATATATGGTATCAGAATAAAGGATGGGATGTAAGGTTTGTAGGTGCATTAGTTAAGATAGACGATGCTAAAAAAATAGGAGATGATTTAGGTATAAAAACTTTTCCTTCTAAACAGGAAGGTTTTTACTTTCAAGTTGCCTACGATATTTTAAGATTGTTTAAGATAGATACAATGCAAGAATTTTATTTATTTGGAAACTATGAGTATTTAAACACTCACAAAAGTGTTCCAAATGGCTTTACAAAACCAGATGGACATAGGTTAAATGTTTATAACTTTGGGTTTTCTTACAAACCTCATCCTCTGGTTGCTTTAAAAGGTGATTATGTTAGATTAAACTACAGTCCAAACAAGAAAGATGAAAATGAATACAGATTTACTCTTGGATTTATGTTTTAAATTATGTAAACTTTGGGAAGGAGGGGATATAATTTTTTAAAAAAATTTTAGAGGTTAGAATGATAAGAAGATTTTTAATCTTGATTTTGATTGTAGTGTCATTTAGTTATGCAAGTAGTAAAAAGCCTGAAGAGGTGTTAAAAAGAATATATCCAGATTCTACTGTTGAAGTTAAAAACTTTACTTTATCAGTTCAGCAGGTAGAGAATATTAGACAGTTATCTAAGGTAAAATTTGACTCCAAAATAGTTTCTCTTTATATAGTTAAGAAAGATGGAAAAATAGTAGCCTATGGTTACGTGGATATACACACGGTTAGGACAAAACCGGAAGTTGTGCTTTATACCATAACTCCAGATGGAAAATTAGACGTTATAGAAGTTCTTCATTTTGGTGAACCTCTTGAATATCTTCCAGATGAAAATTGGTTAAAAAATTTTAAAGGAAAGTCAATATATAAAGACAGTGTAAGAGTTAAAGTTGATATTCCTAACGTATCTGGTGCTACATTGACTTCAAAAGCTATAACTGATTATGCAAGGCTTGCTTTAGCAATCTGGAAAGTTTTAGTGGAGGATGCTAAATGAAGTTTATAGCAACAGGAAATGTTAGAAAAAATAAAGGTGTTTACTTTGGTCTATGGGGATTTTTGGTATTTGCTCTTTTCTTTTGGCTAAGTGGATTTTTATACTACCATATAAACTTTGGTTTTAGTTATGAATCACTTTTTAAATATTACTTTTCTGACGTAGAGTTTCCAGAAAAAATTTCCATAAAACAAGTAATTGAAAATGTTCATATAAACTTGTTTATCAATAGTTTTCTTGTATTTATAACCTTGTCGATATTTAACATCTTTAACTACAAACCATTTCTAAAACTATTTATTATTGTTGCTACTTCTGTTAGTGGGCTTCTATACAGTTTGAGTGATTTGATTGTGTATTACTTGGAAAATCTTTTAATTTTGAAACCTGTTTTATTTTTGGCATTTCAGTTTTTTATAGGTCTGTCTTTATTTATGTCTGTTTATGGTCTTATAAAGATAAGCTCTAACCCAAATTTAAAACTACTAAAATTAAACATAGCTCTTTTTAGTTTTGCTATCATCATATTTTTTTTGTTAAATGGGGTTCTTTTTTTTGGTAAAATAGGGTTTTGTGTAGGATGTGTTAAAACTTACTATTTGGGTAGTCAAGAACTTTATACAAAACCTAAAACTTTAGAAGGCTTATTTAAAGTTTTTTATCCTCATTTAATTCCATTGGCTATAATTTCATTTACTTTAATTCATCTCCTATTTTTTACTTCATTTAACAAAACTTTAAGTCTTATTTTAGGTGTTTCTGGATTTATAAGTAGTTTTATAGATAATTTGTCAGGTATCCTTATAAGATATATAAGTGATATTTTTTCTATTGTAAAACTTTTATCGTTTTTTCTACTAGAAATATCTTTTATAGCTGGATTTTTAATTGTGATGATATTTTCTTTTAAAAAAGAGCCCGTTTAAGGACTCTTGTTATCTTTACTGTTTAACTGAAAATGTTAAATTGTCTCCTTCTGCGTCAATTATAACAGTATCTCCTTCTTTTATCTCCCTTCTTAGTATCTTTTCAGAAAGTGGAGTTTCTACATACTTTTGAATAGCTCTTCTCATAGGTCTTGCACCGTAGACTGGATCGTATCCAAGTTTTATTAAAACTTCTTTAGCTTTGTCTGTAAGCTCTACTCTTATGTTTCTGTCGTGTAATCTTTTGTTTAAAGCATTTATCATAAGGTCTATTATTTGTACAATGTCTTTCTTAAATAGAGGTTTAAATACGATTATCTCATCTATTCTGTTTAAAAACTCTGGTCTAAAGTAGAGCTTAACTTCTTCTAAAACTTTTTGTTTTGCTATTTCAAATTCTTTTTCTATAACATCTTCTGGAGCGTCAAATGGAATTAGTGTTAGATACTGGCTTCCTATGTTTGAGGTCATAATTATAACAGTGTTTCTAAAGTTTACAGTTCTACCTTGTGAGTCTGTAAGTCTTCCGTCATCTAACACTTGTAAGAATAGGTCAAATACTCTTGGATGTGCCTTTTCTATCTCATCTAATAGTATTACAGAGTAAGGTCTTCTTCTTACAGCTTCTGTTAGTTTTCCGCCTTCCTCATAACCTACGTATCCCGGAGGTGCTCCAATTAGTTTTGCAACAGAGTGTTCTTCTTTAAACTCTGACATATCTAATCTTATCATTGCATCTTCATCGTCAAATAAAAGCTCTGCTAATGTTTTAGCAAGCTCTGTTTTACCTACTCCTGTAGGTCCAAGGAACATAAATGATGCAAGTGGTTTTCTTGGGTCTGACAATCCTGCTCTTGCCCTTCTTATTGCTTCAGCTACTAATTTAACTGCGTGCTCTTGGTCTATTAATCTTTTATGCATTTCTTCTTCAAGGTGTAAGAGTCTTTCCATTTCTTCTTCTTTCATCTTAGATATTGGTATTCCAGTCCATTCTGCTACAACTTCCGCAACGTCATCTTCTGTTACTACTACTAACTCTGCTAATTTTTGTTGTAATGCTTTTATCTCTTTTTCAATTTGAGCTTTCTTGATTTTATACTCAGCTTCTTTTTCGTAGTCTCCTTTTTGGCTGTAAAGCTCAATTTGTTTCTCTACTTCTTGAAGCTGTCTTTCAAGCTCTTCTACCTTAGCTTTTTCGTTTGAAGATTTTGCTTTTAGGTCTTTAAGTTGTTTTTCAAGGTTTGCTTTTTCTATCTTAAGTTTTGCTTCTTTTTCATAATTACCGTCTAAAGATGCCTGAACTATCTGCTCATCTAACATTTTTATCTTCCTTTCAAGTTCTATAACCTCTGGTGATGCGTAGACAAGTTTTAACTTTTTCCTTGCACAAGCTTGGTCTAATGCATCTATTGCTTTATCTGGAAATTTTCTTGCGGGTATATATCTTCCTGTAAGTTTTGCAGCAGCTTCTATTGCTTTGTCGCTTATTTTTACGTTGTGGTGTTTTTCAAGTCTTGGTCTTAATGCTTTTAGTATCTCTATGGTCGTGTCTATGTCTGGTTCTTCTACATAAACAGGTTGGAATCTTCTTTCTAATGCAGGATCTTTTTCTATGTACTTTCTATACTCATCTAATGTAGTTGCACCTATTACTCTTATCTCTCCTCTTGCTAAAGCTGGTTTTAGGAGCTGTCCTGCATCTGATGCACCTTCTCCTTTACCAGCTCCTACTATTGTGTGAAGCTCGTCTATAAATAGTATTATGTTAGGGTCTTTCTTTAACTCATCTATAAGAGATTTCATTCTTTCTTCAAACTCACCTCTGTACTTCGTTCCTGCTACCAAAGCACCTAAGTCTAAAGATAAGATTTTTTTGTTTTGTAAATCTTCTGGGACTTCTTTGTTTACTATTTTTTGGGCTAATCCTTCTACTATTGCAGTTTTACCTACTCCAGCTTCTCCAATTAGTACTGGGTTGTTTTTTGTTCTTCTAAGGAGTATCTCTATAACCTGTTGTATTTCTCTTTCTCTTCCTATAACAGGGTCAAGTTTTCCTTCTCTTGCTGATTTTGTTAGATCAACTGTAAATTTTTCTAAAACAGACTTTTCTTCTTCTGCCATTTCTTGTTGAATATTTTTTCCTTCCATCTTTTCTTTTCCTCCTTCTTTTTTATCAAAATTTAGTATTTCATTTAAAACTTTTCCAGCTATTGTATCTTTTGCTTCTACTAAAGCTGTTGCAATATGTGATGGACTTACGACGGTTGAACCGCTGTTAAACGCTATTTTTTCGGCATTTTCTAAAACTTTTATAAGTTTAGATGCATACTGTTTTTGTGTTTTTGAACCTACTACTCTCTCTACTATTTTTTCTACAAATCTGTCTTTTGAAAATCCAAGGTCTTCTATCTGTTTTATAAGGGAGCTGTTTTCTATAACTTTGTAGATAAAAGATAGTAAGTTTAAATCTCCTGATAAAAATCTGTCAGCTGTGTTTGGGTCTGTAAGTTGAGTAAGCTGAGACTTTAAAGAGTTTAGGTTAGATTCCAGCTGTTTTTCGTATATAGATAGCCTTTCTAACTCTAACCTTGATCCTCTACTAAAGAAAAATCCTGTTTCATAAGATAGCTCTCTTTTTAATCTTTCTTTTTGAGCTTTTAACTCTTTTAATTCTTTGTAAATTTCCAAAGCTTGGGTTCTTACTTGAGATAGTTGAGAGTAAAGGTTTTTAATGTAATCTGTATACTCAGAAACTGCTTTGTTTATTTGTGAGTATAGGTCTTGAAGATAAGTTGTTATGTTTTCCTTTAAAGATTTTGTGTCTATCCCTCTTTTTTCTATTATTTTTATAAGAGGGTTGTCTTCTTTTGAAATAAATGCCATTAATAGATGGTCTGTGTCAACCATTGAATCTTGATTTTTAGCAGCAATACTCTTAGCTGTCTCTAAAAGATCCCTTGATTTTCTGTCAAGTAGGTTTTCACTAAACATTTTTTCCTCCAAAATTTTAGTCTATCATTATAAGATAATATAACATTACTTTTATAAATATGCAAGCCTGAATTTAATCATATGAAAATCTATATAAATAAATATAAAATCTTTAAAACTTTTTCACAGGATAAAAAATGAGTGAAGTAAAAGAGTTGAAAGTCGTTTTAGATGGTATAGACATCTCTGACAATAGTCAAGAGATGATTGCAAGTGAAAAGTTTGTTGAAGAAATGAAAAAAAATGATTACTTACCTACAGATAATTATGTAGCTTTAAGAGATAAAAAAATGAGTAATATAAGAGGTAAAAAGATATCAACTCAAGAAGATGTTGAAATTTACGCATACTCTCAAGTGATAAAAGATGATAAGGGAGTTAAAACAGTTGTAATAATGAAAATAGTTTAAAGCCAGAGTTTATCTTTATACTTTTCTTTAAGCTCAAGTTCGTATAGGAAAGTATATTTTAAAAAGACATACAAAAATCCAGAAAATGCTATTATAAGTCCTCTCGTTCCTTCTAAAAATCCAAGTTTAAAAAAGTAAAGTTTAAAGAATATAACAAATGGATTTAGTATAAGTTTGTAAAGTTTAAACTTTTTACCTTGAGAGTGCATAATCTCTGCCATCTTTTTTGCGTAATCTACTGTCTTGATAAACTGATGGTAAAGGTTTTTATAAGAGTAGTGATATAAATCTCCTTCTAATTTTCCTACTTTTCCTTGACATACAACTTCTTCGTGTAATTTTCCTTCGTATCTGACTTTATCTTTCTTAAAAAGTCTCTTTCTGTATTCGGGATACCATACGTAGTTTAAAAACCTACCAAGGTAGTAAGTTCTCCTTGGGACTTCATAACAGTCATACTTTGGATTTTTTAGCTCTTTTTTTATATTTTCCTGTAATTTTTTAGATAGCTCTTCATCTGCATCTAAAACAAAGACCCATTCTCCATTACATAGGGATAAGCCATAATTAACTTGAGATGGATAATCGTCAAACTCTCTAAAAAAAACTTCAGCTCCTAAGTTTTTTGCTATCTCAACGGTTTTATCTGTAGAGCCACTGTCTAACACAATAATTTCATCTGCAATATCTACTACGCTTTTTATTGTCCTTGCTATATTTTTTTCTTCGTTTTTTGTTAAAATCAAAACAGATAGTTTCATACGATAATTTTATCATTTTTTAATTAAAATTGTCGTTAGAGCTGAAAGACTGTTGATAAACACTATGGTGTATCCTGTAGGCAGGTCAAAGTTGTAAGAAAGTGTTAATGATATTAGTATCAGTATAAACCCTGTTATAGTAGCATAAATTAGATGGTTTTTACTAAAGAGTTTTAAAGATATTAAAGATGGTGCTATAAGTATTGAAAAGACAACCAACACTCCTGCCAGTTTTACAGAGCTTGTTAAAGTTATTGCAAAAGTAGTAAAAAAGAGTATATCTTTTAAAAATCCTTGGGTATTTCTTACAACAAAGTATAAAAACAGCCCTATAATCAGATAAAGAATAGAGACTTTGAATATCTCATTGTATGAAGTAAACAGAATGTCGTATGCAAGTAGGTTGTTTAACTCTTCTAATCCGTGGGGAGATTTTGACATTACTATAAAAACGCCTGACATTCCAAGAGCGTAAATCAAGCCTATAAAAGCTTCTTGAAGAGATTTTTCTTTATGGCTTATGTAAGCTATCAAAATAGCTGTTAAAACTGCCAGTAATAAAGATATAGGATATAAAAACTTTCCTTCAAAAAGGTAAAGAGAGACGGCAACTCCCAGAGCTGCCATCTGCCCAACTGCAAGGTCTGTAAATATTATGTTCCTTTTTATTATCTGTAGTCCGTAGTAAGAGTGTATAAGCAGTAAAACTATACTCAGTAAGAGAGGAGGTAGAATAAGGTCAATCATTTGTTATTCTCCTTACTATCTCATCAAACAAGCTGAATATATCATTAACCTGCTGAGTTGCGCCAACATCGTGGGGTATTATTACATACTTTACTCCTGATTTTTCACTCAAAAATTGGGCTGGTTTTAAAGGATGATATACGTCTTGTAGTATAAGACTTACTTTTTCTGTTTTTATTGTTTGAAGGAGATTTCCAAGGTGTTTAGCTGTAGGAGGGATACCTGGAAGAGGCTCTATAGTGCCAACCGCAACTATCTGGTATCTGTTTAAAAAGTAGTCAAAAAGTTTGTGATACTCAATTACTTTCATACCTTTAACTTTTGCAAGTTTTCCATTCCACTGCTGTAGCTTTTCGTTAAATCTTTGTTTAAAGATTTTGTTGTTGTTTTCGTAAGTTTGGCAGTTTTGTGCATCTAACTTACAGAGCTTGGCGGTTATAACATCGGATATTACTGGAATGTTATAAGGGTCTAAGTGGAAGTGAGGGTTTCCTTCTGGATGAATATCGCCAAAAGCTCTTGAAATATTTTCAGGTTTTTCTATCAGCTTTATAAACTGAGATAAGTCTAAAAATCCAGAAGATGAAGGCTGTATTTTACTATTGTTAGCTTGATTTAAAAGGGGAGGAAGCCAGCCAACCTCTAAGGAAGCTCCGTTTATTATAAGTAAGTCTGCATCTCTAAGTTTTACACTTAAAGAAGGTTTTGGAACTACAAAGTGAGGGTCTAAATTACCAGAAGCAAGATAATCAACTTGAGCCTTATCTTGAACTATCTCTTTTGTGATACTTGCTATGTAAGGATAAGTAGCAACTATCTTCATTTTTGCACTTGCTATGTTTAGAGTTAGTAAAAGAGTTATAAAAAAGTATATAAATCTCTTCATTGTCTTTGCCTCCTGTAAAGTGTTTTAAAATCCGTGAGCTCCATGAGATCCTATAGCAATGTTAAACTGGAGTATGACTTCTTGGTTAGTTTTTCTTTGGAAGTCCTGAGTAAATAGACTTTTATCGTAATTATACTGTAGTCTAATTCTTGAAAACTCAGAAGGTAAAAAGTCTATCATAAATGAGTATCTGTAAAGGTTATCTGGAAGGTTTTTATTTACTCCGTTTACAATAACGTCATTTTTGTTTATAAGGTCATATCTTATACCTGCTCTCCATCTTTGGTCAAACTTGTAAACAACCTGAGAGTATAATCCCCCTTGTTTAGCCTCTCTTGACGGAGTAATTAAATTTCCTGCATCGTATTCATAAACCTTTCCGTCAAACTTTCTGTAAAGGTACTCTGACTGCCAAGTGATGTATCTGTAAGAGTCTATGTTGTATCTAACTGTAAGGTCAGCTCCGTAAATCTTGGTTGTACCAGATAGAGCGTGTGGGTCTTCATCTTCTAAGTGGTCTATCCTCGTGCCACCTTGTGCATAGGATAGCCCTGCTAATATAGAAGCATTACCTACATCAAAAGATGGTTTTATAAAGAGCGTATAAAGATTAGGTTTTTTAGTGTCTGATATTTTAATGTTGTCTCCAGTTCCATCTTTCTTTGTGTTTATAGTAAAGCCGTTTCTGTTAAAGTTGTTTTCGTTGTCTCCTTGAAGGACTTCAAAGCCAATCTGTAGGTAAAAAGGTGTAGGTGCAAGCCAAGTAATCTGAGCTCCTTTTTCAAGAAGGTTGTGAGGACCAAAAATTGCGTAGTACACAAGAGGTGCATCTACAAAGTCCCAGTAGTGATGGTGTTGTTCGTTTAATCTTCCAAACTTACTGTAAAACTTACCAGCTTTTAATCCTAAGTTGTAAGGAAGCTGTCTTGTTTTTATGTAAGCTTCTTCTATCTCAAAAGCATTTTCTCTTAAGTGAAATATACCAACTAAATCAAAGTACGGGTCTACTGCTTGAGCAATGTAAAGATGAGCGTAATTTAAGTTAAAACCTCTTTCTGCATTGTAAGGACCTTCTCCTTCGTGTCCGTCGTGGGAGTGGAAAAGTCCGTGGTTAAATCCAGGCATCATTACAGATTTATAAATGTCATCTGTAAGATTTCTGCTTACGTAAGAAAAGTCAAATAGTAAAGATATGTCTGGAACAAACTTTGCTTGTGAAAATGGGTTAGAGAGTATCTTTTCAATAGGGTCTCTACCATCTACATTTTTTAGTTTTTCTCTTGTCTGATCTAAAACTTCTTGATTTTCTTGAAGTTGCTTGACCTTTTCTTGAAGCTGCTGAATTATCTGTTGTTGTTCTTGTAGCTGTTTTTTTAGTTCATCTAACTCTGAAGCTGTAGCTATAGTAAAAGGTATTAATGCGGTTAATAAATACTTTTTCATAGATTACACCTCCTCTTTAAAATTTTTTAAAGTTTAAAAAAGACTGATGGATAAAGATTTTTAAAGGTAGAGAGGAGGCGACCTTGGAAGAGTATTTATCGGAATTATTTTTTGAATATAAATTTGATAAAATAAAACTTTATAACTTTCTTTATACTTTACTATCTCAAAATTTAAACCTAAACTACTTGGGTCTTGAGATTGTTGGTTTATTTGTAATACACAGATTTGACAGTCAGGATGAGGCTGGTTATCTTCGTGGTGGTGGGTTAGCGTAATACTGTTTACAAATAACAGATAAAAACTTATAAAAAGACTGAGTAATTTTTTAAATCTCATTAACCTACTTTACAGCTGCCATTAAGATTGCTTCACAAACAACCTGTCCGTCTACTTTCGCAACCGCTTTTATTTTTCCCATAGACCTTTTTATGTTTATTCCTTCTACTTCAAATACAATCTGGTCTCCGGGGACTACTGGTTTTCTAAACTTTGCCTCTTCTATACTTGCAAACAAAACAGTTCCGTTTGTTATGTTTGCCTTTTTTAACATTAAGTAAGCTCCAACCTGAGCCATAGCTTCTATGATTAAAACTCCCGGCATTACAGGATTATCAGGAAAGTGTCCTACAAAGAAAGGCTCATTATAAGTCACATTTTTTAATGCTTTTATTTTCATATTTTCAACATCTAACTCTAATATTCTATCAACTAATAAAAAAGGGTATCTGTGAGGTAAAACTTTCATAATATCCATTACATTTTCCATAATAGTCCTCCAAGATGGGTGTCTAAAATTACAAATATCATATATATTATACTTACAAAACCGTTAACTGTAAAAAAAGCCTTATTTATTTTAGATAAATCATTTTCTTTTATCAACATATGCTCATACACTAAAAATCCTGTTAAAACAAACACTCCTATAAAGTATATTAAACCCATACCTGCAAGAAATCCTGTAAGTAAGATAAATAAAAACGTTAAAAAGTGGAAAAATCTTGCTATGTAAATAGATTTTTTTATACCATACTTAGCAGGAATTGAATAAATACCAAAAGTCTTATCAAACTCGTAATCTTGAAGAGCATATAGAATATCAAACCCTGCAACCCAGAAAGCCATTGCAATGCCTAATGTAATTGCCGATAACTCTACACTACCTTTAAGTGCTATACTTACAGCTACAGGAATTAAAAAGTAAACAGCTCCTAAAATAAGATGAACGTATTGAGTAAACCTTTTTCCAGCAGGATATATCAAAAGTAAAAGAATAACTACTGGTGAGAGCCAAAAAGCAACCATGTTTAGTTTATAGGCACTATACATAAACAAAATAGAAGCGGTTAAACCAAGAGCCATCATCTCCCAAGGTCTAACTTCTCCTTTAGCAGAAGGCCAGTTTTTTGTTCTTGGATTTAATCTATCTATAGGCGTATCTATATACCTGTTAAAAGCCATTCCTGCAGTTCTTGCAAAAACCATTGCAAGTATAATCCAAAAAATTTTATTAACATCTGGTAAACCTTTTTCAATTATGAAAATAGATGATATACCAAAAGGTATTGCAAAAATCGTGTGAGAAAACTTTATAAGTTCAAGATACGTTTTAAGTTTATTTATCACTTGTTAACACATCCTATAAAATTTAAAATTATAATAATTATATCAAGCTTTGGAGTTATAAGTTGATTAACAAAAAGGAGGTCGTAAAGATTATGAAGAAGGTTGTATTACCTGTTGTAATAATACTGGCTTTGGCGTTTTTTGTAAAGGCACAGCTTGGAAAATATCAGGAAGGATACAAACAAAATGTTGAAGGTAGGTCTTATAGCTTTTCTACTTTGGAAGCTATAGATAATGAAAGAACAAAACTTATTGAAAGCGTTTCTCCGGGGGTTGCTACCGTTTTTACAACACAGGAAATCACAGTTAACAACCCGTTCTTTGATATGCCTTTTGGAGATTTTTTTGGCGTTCCAAACACTCCTCAATTTAAACAAAAAAGACAAGGACTTGGTTCTGCATTTATAGTCGATGTAGATTACAACAAAAAAGTTGTCTATCTTCTTACAAATAACCACGTAGTAGAAAATGCAAAAGATATTCAAGTTCAGTTTAAAAACAAAATGATTTTAAAAGCTAAAGTGGTAGGTGGAGATAAACTTAGTGATGTTGCAGTTTTAGAAGTGCCATTTAAAAAAGGTATAGAGGACTTTGCTTCTAAAAATGTTTTAAAACTTGGCGATTCAGACCAGCTTAAAGCAGGTTCAACTGTCATTGCAATAGGTGCTCCACTGGGATTATCAGACACTGTAACCATAGGTATAGTATCAGCTAAAAACAGACAGATAGAAGACAGACCCGGTGAAGGATTTATACAAACAGATGCAGCCATCAACCCAGGAAACTCAGGTGGACCACTTATAAACGTGAGAGGTGAGGTTGTAGGTATAAATTCTGCAATAATAGCAGGAGCTCAAGGTCTTGGGTTTGCCGTTCCTATTAATCAAGCTAAATGGGTAATGGATCAGATACTAAAATACGGTAAAGTAAAGAGAAGTAAAATAGGCGTTATCATTCAACCACTAACGGCAGATTTATCAGAACATTTTGGAGTTAACGAAGGTGCATTAGTATCAAGTGTTCAACCTGGTGGACCTGCAGATAGAGCTGGCATAAAAGCTGGAGATATCATAGTGGAAGTCAATGGAAAGAAGATTTCTGACATATCAGACCTTCAAAATCAAGTTATGAAAAATCCTCCGGGTTCAAAATTAAAAATTAAAGTTATTAGAGATGGCAAAGAGCTTACTTTTGACGTTATTACAGTTCCTCTAGAATCAGATGAAACAGCTTCTACAGAAGAATCAGGTCAGGCAACAAACATAGAGAATACAATAGGTCTTATAGTAAAAGATATCACTCCTGAGTTGATAAAAAGGTATGGTCTTCAAAAAGTAGATTATGGTGTTTTAGTGTATGCTGTCAAAGAAGGGTCTGTGGCTGAGGAAGCAGGATTGCTGGCAGGTGATATAATTTTATCAGTTAACAAAAAACCTGTAAAATCTTCAGCAGAGTTCTGGCAGATTATAAACAAAGCAAAAAGTGAAAAACAGGATAGCGTTTTACTCTACGTCCAGAGAGGAGATAACAGAATATACACAACACTATCTTTAAGATGATAGCGTTATTTGGTGGAAGTTTTGACCCAGTTCATCTGGGTCATTTAAGAATTGCTGAAGATGTTAGAGAGTTTTTTAATTTAGAAAAAATTATATTTATACCGGCTTATCTATCTCCTTTAAAAGAATCTTCTAACGCCTCTGCTGAAGATAGGTTTAATATGCTAACTTTATCTAAAAAAAATAATCCGTACTTTGAAGTATCCGATTACGAGATAAAAAAATGTGGAAAGTCTTATACGATAGAAACAGTTGAGTACTACGAAAGACTATTGACTCATAAGCCAATTTTAATACTTGGTTCTGACTCTTTCTTAACTTTACATAAATGGAAAAGACCAGAAGATTTGCTAAAAAAAGCTAATTTTATAGTTGTAGGAAGAGGTAAAGACAGTTATAAGATGGTTAAAAACTACTTAAAAATGTTTTTTAGATTCCGTAATGTTTTTTACAATGAAAGTAGTATAAAGGAAGGGATATATTTTTTTGACAGTCGTAGAATTGATATATCTTCAACAGAAATAAGGGAAAAAGTAAAGTTGGGAAAGTCTATAAAGTATTTAGTGTTAGAAGAGGTTGAGAATTACATAAAAGAAAAAAATCTTTATAAAAACAGCCCATAAAGGGCTGTCTGTTGCGTATTAATGAGTTTTATAACCTTTTTCAGCTACTTTAACTAATCTTAAAAAGTGAAAAGCAAGACTTATAGCTCTGAAAAATTGAGATATTAAAGAATGCATTTTTCTTCTATCAGCATCTGAAAATCTAAACTTTGCCTGTGCCATTTTTAAATCCTCCTATTTAAGGTATTAATTTCCAGAAAGGTTTACCTTGTAACTTCCATAAGAACGCATAATGTAATCCTAATTTAAACCATGCTCCGGCTTTACCTGGTTCTGCAACGCAAATATCTAAGTCTCTTCCGTACTCTCCATATTTGGCTCTATTTCTTGCAACTGGGAATATAGCAATAGTTCCAGCCATACCGTCAAATATGCCGTTTTTCATAGAAGCAACACAAAGCCCTGGTGTTTCTGCCATAGATGCTGTATTTTGAGGCTCTCTTCCTTCTATCATATCTACTATGTTTAAGGCTGCAGCCTTACCAGAAAGCTCTGCTGTGTATCCAGTTCTTGGAGGTGCAGGAGATATTATCGTTCCGTTTGGAGATTTACCTGGTTTAGATAAAGGTCCCGGTGGTGCAAATGCAATTCCTGCCGCAAATATGTTTTTATATATAGGGTTTTGGTATGTTTTAGGCCAGTCTGGACCGTCTAACTCTTCATAAGGTTTTCCGTAAACAGCGTCAACTTTTACAAATCCTGCAGGATTGCACATTTTATCTTTAATATCGTTTCCATCTTTATCTATCCATTTAATAGGTTGTCCTGCAAAAGGTGGTAATAACATTGCAAAGTCATATTCTATCTCTTTAAACTCACCATCTAAGTTTTCGGTATATATCTTTTTGTCGTCAACTTTGTGAACATGGCTCCTTATTTCGTACTTTATATCGTAGTCATAGAATATTGCCTCTGCCATCATCTCTGATGTAAATATTAAGGAACCTCGTTTAGCTTCAAGTCCATCTATTCCAAAATCTCCCAATCTTGGCTCATTAGAAAGCCATATAAGTTCAACTCTATCTCTTAGACCTCTATCTACTAAATCGTTATGGACGTTTGTTATAAACTCAAAACCTGCACCTTGACATGTACATCCACCATGCCCTGTACCTATGACTATTCTTGCTTTATCTCCTTTTTCTAACCTTTTTACAAGTTCAAGGTATGCTTTAGCTGTCTCCACTGCATGGGGTGGTGTACATACTGAATATGTATAACCGTTGTCAGGTCCAAGTCCAGGTGTTGCCGCAAAGTTAAGTCTTGGACCAGTTGCAACCAAAAGATAATCATAATTGAGCCTTTTTGAGTCTTGAGTTCCGTGAGGCTGGATTATAACGTAATTTTCATCTGGGTGAACTTCTGTTAGAAATCCTCTTTCGTACTTAATACCAAACTTATCGTAAACAGGTTTAAGTGGAAACTGGGTTTTTTCCACCGGCATCTGACCAACACCAACCCAAATAAGAGAAGGGATGTAATTAAACGTTTCGTTGGGAGTAACAACTGTGATTTCGTGCTGACCCTTTAACCTATCCGCTAAAATAAGGGCTGCATAGTGCCCTGCAAATCCACTTCCGGCAATAACAATTTTTGCCATGACTTCCTCCTGCAAAAAATTTGAAAAATTTATTAATAACCATATCATAATACTAACAGTGTTAGTTAGCAACAACTAACTAATAAAAATCATACAAAAAATTTCAATTAAAATTAGATAATGAATTGATAGGTTATTCATTGATTTATATCAAAAAAGGAGCATTTGATGAACTGGATTTTAATAAACAGACACAAAATTTTTGTTAAAGGCAAAAAATCAAAGTTAAACTTAAAAGGTATAAATGAAGAACATAAAGCATTTTTACATAACATTTTAAGTAATGACATTGTAAATTTAGAAAGTGGTAAGTTTAATTACAATTTAATGTTAGATAGTAAAGGGTCTGTTTTATCGGATTTTTTCGTTTATAACGATGAGAATATTTATATTTTAGATACGGAAGAAGACCCTTTTCAAACTATTGAAAAGTTAAATAAGTTAAAACTATCTCTTCAGATAACATTTGAAGTTTTAACTTGGAAGCATATATATATTTTTGGAGATGATACAGAAGAGTTTATAAAAAGTTTAGGATTAAATGTTGAAAAGTTTAGCTTTACAAAAAAAAATGGTTATTACATTGCAAAAAATCCTTTAAGATTAGGAATGACTGGATACGATATATTTGGAGATGTTGAAAGTGTATTAAATCTGTTAAATCCAAAAGATGAAATATCACCACAAGATTTTGAAGATTTAAGAATAAAAAACTGTATGCCAAAGGTAAAAAAAGAACTAAAAGAAAACATACTTCCTTTAGAAACTAACATATGGAAGTACGCCATTAGTTTAAATAAGGGCTGCTATGTAGGACAAGAGGCTATTGCAAGAGTTTACTACAGAGGCAAACCACCAAGAGTTATGGCTAAATTTTTAATAAACAAAAATATCAAAGAAGAAGATAAAATAGTTTTTGAAGGAAAAAACATAGGAATAATAACGTCAATTATAAGTGATGGAAAGAGTGGACTTGGGTTTATATTGAGAGCTAAAGCTCAGGAAGGTAAAGATTATGATGGTATAATACTTGAAAAAGTTTGTGAAGATTTGAATGTATGAAAAGGAGATTTTAGATAACTTTCAAGAGCCAATTATTCTGATAAATAAAGAGGGAAACATACTTTACTCTAATCCAGCTTTCGACTCTTACATTTCTTCCTTCTCAAAAAACGATATAATAAATCTTTTAAAAGAAGTTTTATCTATAAGATATTTAGAAGAAGGTCTTTCTGTTAAAAATTATCTAATAAATATTGGAGATTCTTATCTTTCTGTAGATATTTATCCATTTAAAGATATGTATATAGTTTTACTAAAAGATTTCACAAGACTTATAAAGTTAGAAGAGGAATTAAAGAAAGAAGGGACTTTATCCGCTGTATCAAAATTTTTAATACAGCTTTTCCACGACATAAAAGGACCAATAACAGGTATAAAAGCAGCTGCTGGGTTTTTAAAGGAAAATCCTGAAGATTTAGATTTATTAGATGACATTATCTATGAAGTAAACAGAATACAAGATTACATAAATCAGTTATCGTCTTTATCAAGGCCTTTAAAGTTAAATTTATCTTATCAAAACATTCATAAATTAATAGATGAAGTAGTAAAAAAATACGAAAGTTTGTATATAAATGTAAAATTTGTTAAACTCTACGACCCAAGTCTTCCAGAGATTCTCATTGATAAAGAAAAAATCATATCTGTTATTGAAAATTTAATAAAAAATGCAATTGATGCTGTAAATCAAAAAGGAGAAATAACACTACAAACAGGTATATCTTTTGACCCTGTTTTTTCTCCAAGAATGAATAAAGTATCAATAAAGATAAAAGACAGTGGAAAAGGTGTCCCACAAGACATTGTTGATAAAATATTTCTACCTCACTTTACAACAAAAGAAAGTGGGTCTGGTATTGGACTTGCAAATGCTTATAATGTTGTAAAAAGTCATAAAGGTGTATTAAGATATATAGGAGATGCTACATTTGAAATACTATTACCTATTAGGATAGAGATTGAAAGCAATAATATTTGAAGATGAAAAAACAACCCGTAGTGTATTAAAAAGAGTTTTAAATAAAGAAAATATAGAAGTTTACGATTTTGAATCTGGAGAAGATGCTTTAGAAAAAGTCAAAAGTATTAATCCAGATTTTGTATTTTTAGACATAGGTCTTAAAAACTTCAATGGTTTAGAAATCTTAAAATCTATAACATCTTTAGAAAATTATCCTTATGTAGTGATAATCTCTGGACATTCAGAGTATAACTATCTAATCCAAGCTATGAAGTACGGAGCTTTTGATTACATAGTAAAACCTTTTGATATAGAGAGAATTAAGCAGGTAATAAATGAAATAAAAGAAAGTCTAAAAGCTAAGTTAATTTCACAAGTACCTACTGAGGAAGTTATTGGGAAAAGCTCAGCGATGAAGGAAGTGTTTAAACTTGTAGGTAGAGCTGCCAACTCAAAAGACCCAGTGCTTATAACTGGTGAAAGTGGAACAGGTAAAGAGGTAATAGCAAATTTAATACATAAGTACTCAGACCGCTGTGAAAAACCCTTTATAGCCATAAATATGGCATCTATTCCCATAGGACTTATAGAAAGCGAACTTTTTGGTTATGAAAAAGGTGCATTTACAGGAGCTTACAAATCAAAAGAAGGAAAGTTTATTCAAGCCGATGGAGGAACCCTATTTTTAGACGAGATAGGAGAGATACCTTTAGAGTCTCAGGCTAAAATGTTACGAGCAGTTCAAGAAATGGAAATTCAACCTTTAGGCTCAAACAAAACTAAAAAGGTAGACGTAAGAATAATAACAGCTACTAATAAAGATTTAATAAAATTAGTTGCAGAAGGAAAATTTAGAGAAGACCTATTTTATAGATTATCAGTAATAGAGATAAGAATTCCGCCTTTAAGAGAAAGACGAGAGGATATTCCAGATTTAGTTGAACTTTTTACAAAACAAGCCTTAGAAAGATACAGGCTATCTTCAGGAGGATTTACACAAGAATCTATTAAATTTTTAGTTAATTACAGCTGGCCTGGAAATGTTAGAGAGTTAAAAAACTTGGTTTTCAAATTAATAGCATTATACAGAGAAAGACCAATAACACCTGACTTACTTCCAGCAAACATTAAAGGAGAAGAAGAAAAAACTGCAGATTGGAAAAGTGGACTTTTAATAGAAGCAAGAAAAATGCTTACAAGAAAAAGAAAAAATATCTATATAAAACTTATAGAAGAAGCTGAGTACATACTTATAAAAGAAGCTCTAAAATTTACAAACGGAAACATATCACAGGCAGCCGAATATTTAGGATTACACAGAAACACTATTGCTAAAAAAATTAAAGATTTAGACATATCTCTTGAAGATTAGTTAATGGTATAATAATTCTTATGAGAAAATTTTTAATATTAAAGCTTTTTTTAGTGAGTTTTATACTAAGTTCCTGTAGTCAACAAGGAATAAACAGTAGTGCGGATTATACAAACTTAGATGATGGAAAATATCTTTACGACATGGGAGTTTCTTACCTAAGTAGTGGTAATAACGCTATGGCTATTTCTTACTTAGAAAAAGCATTAGAAACAAATAAACAACCAGAAGTTTATAATTCCTTAGCCCTTGCTTATCAATTTGCAGGAGAATACCAAAAAGCAGAAAAAACCTTCAAAGAAGGATTAGAAAGATATCCAAATTCTCCAGAACTTTTAACTAACTACGGAATTCTCCTTGCAGTTTTGAAAAAATACAACGAAGCTATTACCCATCTTGAAAAAGCTCTAAATCATCCAACTTACCAAAAGAAAGAGATAGCTTTCTACAACTTAGGTCTAATTTATAGAGACCTTGGAAAAGAAGATAAATTTATTGAATACTTAAACAAAGCAATTATGTATAACTCAAATTACCTCAATGCCTACATTACACTTGGTGATTATTACTATGAAAGGTACAAAAGATATAAAAATGTATCAGACTTAAGATTTTCAAGAGATTATTACGCTAAAGCTCTTCAGCTAAGTATTAACGACCCTATTATATTTTATAAGTTAGGTTTAGTTTATAAAGATTTAAATCAGATAGACTTAGCTAAATTTTACTTAGAAAAAGCTTTAAAAGCTTCTCAAGATAATAAAACTTTACAAGAAGAAATAAAAAAAGTTTTAATAAATTTAGTTGAAAATCCAAAAAGTGAAGAAAATTTAAAGCTTAATAATGAACTAAATATTGACAGTGATGATAAACAATTAGATATCATAATTAAATAAAGGAGAAATATGGATAAGAAAGTTTACTTATCTATCGTCGTTCCTATTTATAACGAAGAAGAAAATTTACCAATTCTTTACAAAAAAATAAATGAGGCGGTGGAAAATCTTTTTAATCAAGAGAAATATAAAGACAAGACATACGAAATGATTTTTGTAAATGATGGTAGTAAAGATAAATCTTGGCAGATAATAAAAGAATTAGCGGAAAAAGACCCTTACGTTATTGGAATAAACTTTAGAAGGAATTTCGGTCAGACAGCTGCAATGGCTGCAGGTTTTGATAAAGCTCAAGGAGAAATTATTATAACAATGGACGGAGACCTTCAAAACGACCCAGAAGACATTCCAAAACTCCTTGAGAAGATTGATGAAGGTTATGATGTTGTAAGTGGATGGAGAAAGGACAGAAAAGATGCTTTTTTAAGCAGAACTTTACCATCAAGGATAGCAAACTGGCTGATATCAAAAACAACAGGAGTTAATTTACACGATTATGGATGCTCCTTAAAAGCTTACAGGTCAGAAGTGGCAAAAAGTTTAGACTCTTACGGAGAAATGCACAGATTCTTACCTGCTTTATCAAAGATAGTAGGAGCTAACATCACAGAAATTCCGGTAAAACACCATCCAAGAATATATGGAAAGTCTAAGTATGGTATATCAAGAACTTTTAAAGTTATAGTAGATTTACTTTGGGTAAAGTTTTTAATAGATTACAGAAATAAGCCTCTTAGAGTGTTTGGAGGTTTTGGATTTTTATTCTTGGTAATTGGCTTTCTAACTTTATTTTATCTTGCCTGTCAGAAGCTGTGTTTTGGACAACCTATAGGAAATAGACCACTGTTAATGTTTGGAATGTTATCGTTTTTAACAGGAATAAATCTAATATCTACAGGAATAATAGCTGAAATTATAATAAGGACTTATTATGAGTCTCAAGGTAAAAAGCCTTACGTTATAAAAGAAATTGTACAAAAAAGTAATGGACAAAATTAAAACATTAAAACTCTTAGTCTCTATCTTTATTACTTTTGCTTTTTTTTACTTTTTTCAAAAAATTGTAGGATTTGATAAACTTTTAGATTTTTTTAGATTTCTTACATTTAAGCAAATTTTTTTAGCATTTATTTTGTATATATTTAGCTACGTAGTAAGGACTGTTAGATGGAGTTATACACTTAGTATAAAAGATTTTTTTAAACTTTTTAAATTAACAGTTTATAACACTTTTTTTAATATAGTGCTACCTTTTAGAACTGGAGAAATATCTTTTTTTTATATGTTGAAAAAAGAAAACATACATATAGCAGAATCTACTATGAGTTTTATAATTACAAGGTTTTTTGATGGTATATCTTTACTATCTTTATTTTTTTTAGCCTATTTTACTTATACAAACCGTTTTATTTTAGGAGTTATTTCTTTTATTCTTTTACCGTTTTCTTTTTTGATTTTATTATTTCTCTTTAAGTTTATTAAGCATGAGAAAATCAAAAACTACAATCAAAGTATGATAAATTTTAAAAATGTTTTTATGGTTTACTTTTTATCGGTTTTGACACTTATCTTTAAATTTTCTGCATTTTACATTGTATTGCCAAAAGAAGCCAATTTAGATTTTTTACAGTCTATACTGGCTTCCTCTTTAGCTGACTTAACTACTGTCCTTCCTGTTCACGGGATAGCAGGAATAGGTACATATGAAACAGGATATGTAGGTATTCTTATCTATCTATCTGTACCGAAAGATACTGCTTTACTTTCAGCTTTTTTAGTCCATACTTTTATACTTATAAGCAGTAGTATCTTAGCTATCTTTGTTTATTTATCTAAAATGTTTAAACTTTAAATGCTTGTTCTAACTTTTCTTTTACAATTTTTGCGGTTATTTCTGCTACAAAATCTTTCAACTCTTTCTTAATAATTTCTTCTATTTCTGCAGTTAAAACTTTTTCTGCCTCTTCCCTCACTTTGTTTTTAAGTTGATTTTTTACATCTTCCAATTCTCTTCTTGTTTCTTCTTGAAAATCTATCTGAAGGTGGTCTATTATTGTAGCCATTGCAGGGTCGTTTTTTAGGTATTCTTTTGCAATGTCCAGAGCTATATTTTTTATATCCTCGGAAGAGATTTGGATATTAAAGTCAGCTATCATATTTTTCCCTCCTTCTGTTAATTTTTCAACATTGTGTTTATTTAAATCAATCAATTCATCTAAACTTACTGTTTTTGCTTTTTGTTCATCTTTAACTTTATCGGTAATTGGGCTTGTCTCTAACATCTTTTCTGTTTGTTGTAATTCTGATTCATATAAAGAAATTTTATTGATTTGTTTGTTTTCATCATTAAGTTCTAACTGTTTAGTTTCTAAAATCTCTTCTATTTGTGGTATTTCTATTGTTTCCAAAGAAAATTCGCTACTTTCTTTATTTTGGTCATTAAGATTAAACCCTGTAGTCTCAAAAGTGTTATACTCTATCTCAAAAGTTTTATCTTTTTCATTGACCTCTAATAAATCTTCAAAGTCCAATCTTTCTGATAATGTAGATTCTTCAAAACCTATTGGTTGAACTACTTTCGACTGAATATCCTGATTTGCTAAATTTATTTCGTTATATTCAACTTCTACTGAAGATGTTTCTACTACTTCAGTGTTTTTTAAATTGCTTTCTTGGAATAATTCCTCGAAAGCTTGATCTTGATATTCTGATGATTCTATTATGTTTTCTTGATATTCTTTAATAGATTCTATGGGTTCAGTTTTTTTTGATACATTTTGGATTATTTCGTGAATATTATTATTTTTGTTTAGAATCTCAAAATTTCCTTCAAATATACTTTTATCAATTGGATTTTCTGGAACAGTAAGAACTATATACTTTAAGTTTTTATCTTTCATTTTATTAGTTAAATATCTTAAATCGTCTTCTGCAAAAACTCCGGATGATGCATCGTATATAACTGTATCAAAATCATCTCTAAAGTTTTTTATAAAGGAAAGACTATCTCCGAATATTTCATATTTCGTATTACCCATATTTTTAGTTAGTTCTTCTATGTACTTAACGTCATAAGATATAATAGCTACTGCCATAACAACCTCCTTGTTTAACTTTGTTTCTATCTTTTCGGTAAAATTTTTGTATAATTTAATTGTAAATAATTATCTCATAAAAATGAGGTGTTTGCTATGCTTTTTAAAGAGACAGACTTGCCTGGCATAGGTAAAAAATTTTCGGTAATTACAGCCAATAAAGAAAAAGTTGCTGTAATAATACACATTTCTGGGAAAAGAGAGATTTATTTCTTTAATAAAGATGATTATGATGAGCCAATGTGCTCTTTTAGTCTTAATGAGGAAGAAGCTACTCAGCTTGGTTCTATTCTTATGGGAACATACTTTAAACCAGAAGCCAGAGAAGAAAAAGAGATGTTTATGAAAAATTTGGTTATAGAATGGGTTAACGTAGAACCTTCTTCAGTTTTAGCTAATAAAAGTATAAAAGAGTTAGAAATAAGGAAAAAAACAGGAGCTTCTGTTATTGCTATTATAAGAAACAACGAGACAATTACAAACCCTTCTCCTGATGAAATAATAAAGCCTGGAGATACTCTTATTGTTGTTGGGAATAAAGACCAGATTAAGAAATTTTTTGAAGTTTTTTATCCTGTTTGTGAAATCAAGTAATGGAAAAGTTTTTAGTAGTCTTAGGTTTATCTACTTTAATTTTATTTATCTTTGGTATAGTCAGTAGATTTGTTAAAATACCACCTATACTGTCTTTCATACTTGCAGGGCTGGTTTTAGGTAGTTTTGTCCATGAAGATATAACTTTAGAAAGACTTAGTGAAATAGGTATTATACTTCTTTTCTTCTATCTTGGACTTGAGTTTAACATTGCAAGAGCTGTAGAAGTATCTAAGAGAATATGGATAGTAGGGGTTATAGATTTTATTTTAAACTTTGGTGGAGTGTTTTTATTACTGTTAATTTTAGGTTTTGATTTTGTTATAGCTGTTTTTGGGGGTGCTATAGCATACGCTTCTTCTTCTGCTATTACGTCAAAAATTATCGTAGATGAAAAAAGAATTGCAAATACTGAAACGGAAATGATTTTAGGTCTAATGGTTTTTGAAGATATCGTAGCTCCTATTTTACTTGCAGTTTTGGCAGGTATGATGGGGGGACAGGATTTAGAAGTTTTAACTTTTGGTATTATTATGCTTAAAGTTTTAGCTGTATTTTCTTTTATAATTTTAGTTGCTATGACGATAAAAGAAAAAATCTCTTCTTTTATTGAAAAGTTTTTAGAGGAAGATATTTTTATTTTATTTGCCTTTGGTGTTTTAATATCTTTTGCAGGCTTTACTTATTACATAGGATTGTCTGAAGCTTTAGGTGCTTTTTTAATTGGTATGCTTATATCAGAATCAGGCAAAGCTGAAGCGGTAGAAAGACATCTTGTGTCTATAAGAGAGTTAGCGGTTGCCATATTTTTCTTTGTTTTTGGGTCAAACGTTGTTTTTAATCCTGACTTTTTTACCATTAAAAATCTTTTAGTGCTTACTTTAATGGTTGTTGTTTCAATACTGGGAAAGATTTTAACAGGTTTTATCGGTGGGCAGATTTACGGTCTTTCTAAGAGAGCTTCTTTAGTTGCAGGGTTGTCTATAGTAAGTAGAGGTGAGTTTTCAATTGTTATATCAAGACTATCTCCTTCTTCTTACTTATCTTTGTTTGGAATTTACACACTTTTGATGGCATTTATAGGGACTTTTACGATACAGTATGCTCCTAAGTTGGCAAAACTTGTGTTTAAACCAAAAAAACAGTAGGAGGTTTTAGATAATGAACATTTCAAAATCTAAAGAGCTTTTTAAAGAAGCTCAAAATTACTTGGTAGGTGGTGTAAACTCTCCTGTTAGGGCGTTTAAGTCGGTAGGAGCTGACCCTATTTTTATCCAAAAAGGAAAAGGCAGTCGTATATGGGACGTTGATGGAAATGAGTATATAGATTATGTTTTATCTTGGGGACCACTGATTCTGGGACACGCTCACGACCAAGTTATAAATGCTATAAAACAGATTGCAAACTACGGGACAAGTTTTGGAGCTCCTACTGAGCTTGAAATAGAGATGGCTAAAACAGTTGTTGATGCTGTTAAATCTGTTGAGATGGTAAGGTTTGTTAACTCTGGAACAGAAGCTACTATGAGTGCTATAAGACTTGCAAGAGGATACACAAAAAGGAAAAAAATAGTAAAATTTGACGGTTGTTATCACGGACACGGAGACAGTCTTTTAGTATCAGCTGGGTCTGGTGTTGCAACCTTAGGAATACCAGGAACTCCGGGAATTCCAGAAGAGCTTGCAAACCTAACTATAGTCCTACCTTACAACGATATAGAAGCTGTAGAGGAAGCTTTTAGAAAGTACGGCTATGATATTGCATGTGTAATCATAGAGCCTGTTGCGGGAAATATGGGAGTTGTAGCTCCTTCAAAAGAGTATCACCAAAAATTAAGGGAAATAACAAGAAAGTATGGGTCTTTACTTATCTTTGATGAAGTTATGACAGGTTTTAGACTTGCATATGGAGGAGCTCAAGAACTCTACGATATAGAGCCTGATTTAACTACATTTGGAAAGGTGATAGGTGGAGGACTTCCAGTAGGAGCTTACGGAGGAAAAAGAGAAATTATGGAGTACGTTGCACCTGTAGGACCTGTTTATCAAGCTGGAACCCTATCAGGAAACCCATTGGCAATGGCTGCAGGATTAAGACAGCTACAGCTTCTTAAAGAGTTAAACCCATACAAAGAGTTAGATGAAAAAGGTAGATTTTTAGAAGAAGGCTTTAAACAGATTGCACAAGAGTTTTCAGTACCAGTCCAAGTAAACAGAGTAGGCTCAATGATAACGGTGTTCTTTACACAAACGCCAATAAAAGACTTTACAACTGCAAAAACTTCAGATACTCAAAGATTTGCAAAATTTTTCAGATGTATGTTAGAAAAAGGTGTTTATCTACCAGCTTCCCAGTTTGAAGCGTTTTTCTTAAGCACAGCTCACAGTCAAAAAGATTTAGAAGAAACTTTAGAAAAAGCAAGAGATTGCTTTAAAAATCTGTAAAGTAAGGAAAAAACTATGAGATGTCCTAAGTGTGGTTCATTAGAAGATAGAGTTTTAGAAACAAGACAGTCAAAGGAAGGAACTGTTATAAAAAGAAGAAGAGAATGTTTAAAATGTGGCTACAGGTTTACTACTTACGAAAGAATAGAAGAAGAGCTTATAACTGTAATTAAAAAAGATAACTCTACTCAACCTTTTGATAAAGAAAAAATAGTAAGGGGTATAAAGCTTGCTTCTAAAGGAAGACCTATAACAGAGCCTCAGATAAGACAGATAGCAGATGAGATAGAAAGATATTTAGTAGATGAAGGAAAGTTAAAAGTTACATCTGCGGAAATAGGAGATATGGTTAAAAGTAAATTAAGAGCAATAGACCCTGTAGCATTTTTAAGGTTTGCTTCTGTTTGTGATGAGTTTCAAGACATTAAAGATTTTGAAAGTATTATCAAAGAAATAGAAAAAGAAAAACAGGAGAAAAGTAATGAGTAATCTACAGGCGTTTATACTGGGAGTGGTAGAGGGTTTGACAGAATTTTTACCTGTATCTTCTACTGGTCATCTAATACTTGTATCTACCTTAATGGGAGTTAGTCAAACTGATACTCAAAAAGCCTTTGAAGTCTCCATACAACTTGGTTCTATCCTTGCGGTTGTGTTTTTATACTTTGAAAAGTTTAGAGATATAAATTTACTTAAAAAGTTAATCGTTGCATTCATTCCAACTGGTATTTTAGGGTTTTTACTTTACAAAATTATTAAATCTTTTTTTAACCCTTTCATAGTTGTGTTTATGCTTGTTTTAGGTGGTGTTATTCTTATCCTGATTGAGTATTATCATAAAAATAAAGATTATCCTGTTAAAAGTTTTGAAGAGATTAGTTATAAAAAGGCATTTTTTATAGGTTTGTTTCAATCTTTAGCTATGGTTCCTGGGACTTCAAGAAGCGGGGCTACTATAATAGGTGGTTTACTACTTGGGTTAAATAGAAAAACAGCTGCTGAGTTTTCTTTCCTTTTAGCTGTTCCAACGATGTTTATGGCAACATTTTACGACATATATAAAAACCATAATCAGTTTAACATTTCTGACTGGAGTAATCTTACAGTTGGATTTATCACTGCCTTTATCTTTGCTATTTTGGCTATAAAACTAATACTTAAGTTAATATCAAACCATAACTTTATACCTTTTGGTGTATATAGAATTATCTTAGGTGTTGTTTACTACTTAGTAGTGTTGAGGTAAAAGAATGAACATTTTAGAAAAAATTATTCAAACAAAAAAACAGGAACTTGAAAATTACAACGATAAGTATGTAAAACACTTAGAAAATCTGTCTTTAGAAAGGGGGAAAAAAGTCCTTGACTTTAAAAAATCATTAAAAGGTAAAGGTATTAACATAATTGCTGAAGTAAAAAAAGCATCACCTTCTAAAGGAGTGATAAGATACGATTTTGACCCTATAACCATAGCAAAGATATATGAGGAAAACGGCGCAAAAGCCATATCCGTTTTAACAGACAAAAAGTACTTTCAAGGAAGTATAGAGTACTTGTACAACATCTCAAAAGAAGTAAAACTTCCATTATTGAGAAAAGATTTTATAATAGACAAAAGACAGATATTGGAAGCTTACGCTTACGGAGCTGACAGTTACCTTTTAATAGCAAAAGTTTTAACTCTTCAAGAAATGATAGAACTTATAAATTTTGGAAAAGAGCTGGGAATGGATCCACTTGTTGAGATACATTCCTACGATGAAGGTGTAAAGTCTCTTTACGCAGGATCTACAATAATAGGAATCAACAACAGAAATTTAGAAACATTTGAAGTAGATATAAACCTTTCAAAACAACTCGCCCCTAAAATGAAAGAGCTTGGAGCTGAAGTCGTAGTTGCAGAAAGTGGTCTTAATACAAAACAAGAGCTTTTAGAGTTGAAAAATTATCAAGTAGATGCATTTTTAATAGGAGAGTCCCTTATGAGGGAAAAAGATATAGGGAAAAAATTAAGGGAGCTTCTTTAAGATGTATCAGAACATAAACAAAGAGATAGCAAAAATCTTTAAAGATATGGCACACATATACGAATTTTTAGATGATAAGTTTAGATCTCTGGCTTACCAGAGAGCTGCACAGGTTTTAGAGGACTTACCGGATGACATAAGAAACTACATTGCTCTTGGAAAATTAAGTGAGATAAGAGGAATAGGTACACATACGCAAGAAAAGATTATTGAGTATGTAAAAACTGGAAAAATTCAAAAGTACGAAGAGTTAAAAAAGTTAGTTCCGCCTGATTTTCTAAAACTTATGGACGTTTCAGGGTTTGGTCCTAAAACATTAAAAAGAATTTATCAAGAGCTTGGGATATCAACAAAAGAAGAGCTTATAAAAGCTTTAAAAGATGGAAGAATAGCAAAACTTAAAGGCTTTGGACTAAAAAAAGTTGAAAATATGTTAAAAGGTTTAGAGCTTTACGAAAAATCTCAAGAGAGAATACTACTTTGGGAGGCTCTAAACATTGCAAATCCTCTAGTAGAAAAACTGAAAACCTTAAAAGAGATAAAAAATATAGAGTTAGCAGGAAGTTTAAGAAGAAAAAAAGAAACGATAGGAGATATAGATATCTTAGTATCCTGTGATGATAAAGATAGGGATAAAGTAATTAACTTTTTTGTAAATCTAGAAGAGGTAAAAGAAGTTTTAGCAAAAGGTGATACAAAAGCAAGTGTAATTATAAGAGAGAAAGATAGACAGGTAGATTTGAGGGTTTTAAAACCTGAGGAATGGGGTAGTGGTCTTCAGTACTTTACAGGTTCAAAAGAGCATAACGTGCATCTTAGAGACTATGCAAAATCAATCGGTTTAAAGATAAGTGAGTACGGTGTTTTTGATGTAAAAACGGGGGAAAAGATTGCTGGCGAGACGGAAGAAAGTGTCTATAAAGCTGTAGGAATGGACTGGATACCACCAGAGTTAAGAGAAGATAGAGGGGAAATAGAGGCAGCCTTAAAGAAAAGCTTACCAAAATTAGTAGAACTTTCAGATATAAAAGGAGACTTTCACTGCCACTCAACTTGGACTGATGGGTATAACACTATTTTAGAGATTGCCAATTATGTAAAAGAGAATTTTAATTATGAATATCTTGTAATAACAGACCACTCAAAAGCTGTAAGAGTAGCCCACGGATTAACTGAAGAGGACGTTTTAAAACAGATAGAAGAAATAGATAAAGTAAATAAAATTATAGGCTATCCCTTCTTAAAAAAAGGAATTGAAGTTGATATTTTACTTGATGGGTCTTTAGACCTACCTGATGAGATTCTGTCAAAACTTGACTGGGTAGTAGCATCAATCCACACCCATTTTAACAGAGACAATACAGACCGAATAATAAAAGCAATGGAAAACCCTTATGTAAACGCTATAGGTCATCCAACAGGAAGAATATTTGGGACAAGAGAAGGATATCAGATGTCAGATGATATTTTCAAAGTAGCAAAAGAAACAGGAACAGCACTTGAGATAAACTCTCAACCACTGAGAATGGATTTACCTGACATAATGGTAAAAAAAGCTGTAGATATGGGCGTAAAACTTGTAATAAGTAGTGATAGCCACTCACTGTCAAACTTTCATTATATTGAACTTGGAGTTTACATAGCCCGTAGAGGTTGGGCAAAAAAAGAAGACATTATAAACACACTTTCTTGGAAAGATGTTGAAAATTTTGTAAAAAACAAAAGGAAAAGGTTTGGTGTTAAAGCGTGAAGTTTGCCTTTTTTGACGAGAATTTAGACGACCTTCCTTACAAAATTTTAGAAGAATTATTAAAAGATACTTACAAAAACGAATTTTCACATTATGCAGAGTTTTACAATCTAACAGGAGAAATCGAAAAAAATATTTTCAAACTTTATTTACATCCCTTAAACTCAAAAGACAAGATACATATAGCCACTTACGATTTAGAGAAAAAATTAATCATAGAGAGTATAGATAAAGACAGTTTAAGAAACCTACTTTTAAAAGAAAATGAAAAATTGAAAGATTATCAAAAGAAAGAGATAGAAAGAAGTAGTAAAATAATTATATCCATAATAGGTTTAATACTTGGTTTAATTGTTGCATTCATAGTGATAAAAGTAATTAATGGAGGTTTTTAATGAAAAGAGTTAGATTTGCACCAAGCCCAACAGGATACTTACACTTAGGAAATGCAAGAACCGCACTATTTAACTATCTATTTGCAAAGCATGAAAACGGTAGCCTTATTTTAAGAATAGAAGATACAGACTTAGAAAGGTCAAAAAAAGAGTATGAAGAAATGCTTATTGAAGATTTAAAATGGCTTGGTATCCAGTGGGATGAAGGACCTGATGTAGGTGGAAATCACGGACCCTATAGACAATCTGAAAGATTAGAAATCTACTATAAATACGTAGATAAACTTTTAAAATCAGGAGATGCTTACTACTGCTACTGCAGTGAAGAAGAGTTAGAAAAGGAAAGGGAAAAAGCGATAGCAGAAGGAAGACCTTATCGCTACAGCGGAAAATGTAGAAATTTAACACCAGAAGAAAGATCAGATTACGAAGCACAAGGAATAAAACCAGTTGTAAGATTTAAAGTCCCAGATAAAACAGTCGTTTTTGAAGATATTATAAGAGGACACGTAGAAATAGACACAAAAGAGTTTGGAGACTTTGTAATAGTAAGGCAAGATGGAATGCCTGTTTACAACTTTGTTGTTGTTATAGATGATGCACTTATGGGTATAACCCACGTTATAAGAGGAGAAGACCACCTTTCAAACACTCCAAAGCAGATAGTAATATACGAAGCACTTGGCTTTAACATTCCACAGTTTGCCCACCTTCCTATAATCTTAGGAGAAGACAGGACAAAACTATCAAAAAGACACGGAGCTGTATCAGTAAGAGCTTTAAAAGACGATGGATTTTTATCAGAAGCTGTATTTAACTACCTTTCTCTACTTGGATGGCACCCAAAAGATGAAAGAGAAATCTTATCCAAAGAAGAGATAATAAAACAGTTTAGAATAGAAGACGTAAACAAATCTCCAGCTATATTTGACAGAACAAAACTAAGATGGATGAATGGAGTTTACATAAGAGAAATATTAGATTTAGAAGAACTTACAAAAAGATCAGTAGAGTTTTTTGAAGGTTTTGGCTACAAAGCGGACTTTGAGTATTACAAAAAAGTTATGGAAGCTATAAGAGATAGTATAGAAACACTTATGGATATAAAAGAAAGGGCTAAAGTTTTCTTTGTAGACGAGTTTCCTTTTACAGAAGAAGTAGTAGCAGAAGTTAAATCTGACCCTAACTTTTACAAAGTGGTAGAGACTTTTTACGAAAAAGTAAAGGATTTAGATAAAATTACAAAAGAAGACTTTAAGAACATAACAAAAGAGATTCAAAAAGAACACGGTTTTAAAGGAAAAGCTCTCTTTCACCCTATAAGAATAGCCTTAACAGGAGAGTCTTCAGGAGTAAGTTTAGACCTACTTGTAGAAGTAATTGGAGTAGAAAGAGTAAAGTTTAGATTAATAAGATTTTTAGAATACTTTGGATAATGAAGATAAAAGACTTTAAGAAGCTAAAGATAGGTTTTTTAAAAGAAGATGGCAGTCTATTAAAAGAAGATGAAGTAAACCAGTACTTAGAGACTACTCACGACATAAAAGAAAAGTGGTTTTTGAGAGGTATTATACACATTCTTGAAAACCATTTTTCTGAAGCTATAAAAAGGTTTCAGCTTGTAGAGTGTGATGAATCTGTTTTACTTATTTTAGCTTGTAGTTATAAAACAAGAGATGAGTTTGTTTTTCAAGAGTATAAACACAAACAGTTTAAAGAGTGTGGTTTTCTTAAAAAATACTCAATCAAACCAGTTTTCATTTATGAAAAAATATTAAAACCCATAGAAAGTATAGACTTTCATACGGAGGAGTTATGAAGTTAAGAGGATTATACGTCATAACAGATGAAAAGTTAACACCTTACGATAAAATGTTAGATATGGTAGAAAAGGCTCTAAAGGGAGGAGCTTCTATCGTTCAGCTCAGGGATAAAAATAACTCTGATGAGTTTTTAATTCCTTACAGTAAGGAGCTTAAAGACCTGTGTCATAAGTATAACGCCATTTTTATAGTAAACGATAGAGTTGACCTTGCTCTAAAGGTAGATGCGGATGGAGTACACATAGGAGAAGAAGACTCTGACGTTGCAGAAGTTAGAGAAAAGACTAAAGGAAAGATAATGGGTGTTTCTTGCTACGGAAGTGTTGAAAGAGCTCTACAGATGCAGGATTTAGGTGCAGATTACGTAGCTTTTGGGAGCTTCTACCCTTCTCCAACAAAACCAAAATCAAGGATTGTACCTAAATCTGTTATAAGTGATGCAAAAAAAGTTTTAAAAATACCAATCTGTGTAATAGGTGGTTTGACAGTAGAAAATTCAAAAGAGCTTATAGACCTTGGTGCTGACCTTGTGGCAGTTATAAGCGACGTATGGACAGCTCCTGATATAGAAGAAAGATGTAAACAGTATATTAAGCTGTTTAATTAAACATATTTTAACGTTTAATACAAAATTTGCAAAATACAAAATTTGTGATTTAAATTTAAAATATGAATAACTATCATTTATGGAAAGGTACAATTAATGCATAGCAATAAGACAAGTTTTTCTGACGTTATAAGAGCTATAGGAACTGTATTTGGAGATATAGGAACGAGCCCTCTTTACACTTTTGCTGTAATTATCTTAATAACAAAACCAAATATTGAAGAGATCTATGGTATAGCTTCACTTATGATATGGACATTAATCTTAATTCCAACTCTACAGTATGCGTGGTTAGCAATGAACCTAAGTTTAAGAGGAGAAGGAAGTATAATTGTCTTAGGAGAAATTGCCCAATCTATAACTAAATCTGAAAAGATAAAGAAAATACATAGAGCTTTAACAATATTAGGAATAGGCTTCCTTTTAGGAGATGGTATTATAACACCTGCAATTACGATTCTTAGTTCAACTGAAGGATTAAGATTAATTCATGGGTTTGAAAATTTAAGTCAGGAAACAATCTTAGCTGTGGCTATTTTTATAACTTTAATGTTATTTTTAGTTCAAAAATTTGGAACAGGAAAAATCGGAATAGCTTTTGGACCTTTTATGACTGTTTATTTCCTCTCAATAGCTTTAATAGGTATTTATTTTATATCTAAAAATCCATCTGTATTAAAAGCCTTCAATCCTTTAGAAGCTATTAATTTTATTATTCACCATCCATTTGTAGCATTTCTTGCTCTCTCTGAAGTTATTCTTGTTGCAACAGGTGGTGAAGCAATGTATGCAGATATGGGACATATAGGAAAAAACGCAATAAGAATTGCATGGGTATTTGTTTTTTTTGCAGTAGTATCAAGTTATTTAGGTCAAGCGTCTTTTATTCTATCAAATTTGAAAGAACAAAATCCGTTTTTTGATAGTGCAAGTATTTTACTTGGTAATAATCTTTATATACTATTTTTAATGATAGTAACAGGTGCAGGTATAATCGCATCTCAAGCTTTAATAAGTGGAGTTTTTTCTATCATATTCCAAGGAATAAACGCAAGATTGATTCCTTTGCTTCAAGTAAGACACACTTCTACACAGTTAAGTACCCAGATTTATATACCTGTAGTAAACTTTTTCTTACTGCTTGGAGTGTTAATAATGTTTTTACTGTTTAGACAATCTGAAAAAATGGCCTCAGCTTACGGATTTGCAGTAAACATAGATATGGTTATTACAAGTATATTCTTAATGTATATATATTTTAATCTCAGAAAATACTTTTTCTTTGTAGTAGCAATTTTCCTTTTTATGATTGATGCTACTTTCCTTGCTTCAAACAACCTTAAAATACCTCACGGAGCATTTTGGCCAATACTGTTTGCAACACCACCTATAACATTTATGGCTCTTTACGTTTTAGGTCAAGCAAGGATTTACAAAAAAGCAAAGTTTATGGATTTACAGACTTTTGTAAACAACTTCCAAAAAATCTATCCTACCAAATGTAAGATAAAAGGATGTGCCGTATTTTTAATTAGAGAAAAAGAAAGAATAGCTCCATACTTAGTAGAAACGATGATAAAACATGGAATAATCTATGAAGAAAATATATTTTTATCTCTGAAAAAGTTAGACCAACCTTTTGGTATAAAAAGTTATATAGCAGGGGAAATATGTCCAGGAATAAAACATGCCATCGTTGAGTATGGTTATCAAGAAATAGTAAACGTTGAGCAAGAACTAAGAAATTTAGATATTAACGAGAGAGTTGTTTTTTACGGAGTTGATAACGTATACTCTGAAAACCTTATATGGAAGCTCTTTGGTCTTATTAAAAGGATATTCTCAAACTTCGCAGATTTTTACAAACTACCACCTCAAAAGGTCCACGGTGTTGTAGTTAGAATAGAAATTTAATTAGGAGGAATTTATTGGTAGAGTTTCAATATTTTGAAGGATGTCCAAATGCTAAAGAAACCTTAAATAACCTTTTATCTCTTGTAGAAGAAGGTTTTTTAAAAAAAGATGAGATTAAAATTACAAAAATAGAATCTCCCGACGATGCTCAAAAATTGAACTTTCAAGGCTCTCCGTCTATTCTCTACAACGGTATTGATATATACACATTAGAAAAACCATCTTCATACGCTTATAACTGTAGGACTTACTTTATAGATGGAAAACTAACTGGTGTACTTTCCAAAGAGTTTATAAAAGAAAGAATAGAAAGGTAAAAAAATGCTTGAGAATAAAAACGTTCTTGTCGGTGTTAGCGGTTCTATAGCATCTTACAAAGCATGTGAGATAGTTAGACTCCTTCAAAAAAAAGGAGCAAATGTTAGGGTTTGTATGACTCCATCTGCTTTAGAGTTTGTAGGTAGGCTTACTTTCCAAGCTCTTACAGGAGAGGATGTATATATCTCTTGGAAAGATGGAAAAACAGGCTTAGAACATATAACATTAGCAAGATGGGCAGATGTATTTTTAATAGCTCCAGCTTCTGCAAACACTATTGCAAAACTTAGGTTTGGAATTGCTGATAACTTTTTAACATCTTTAGCCCTTGCTTACGATAAACCAATCGTAATAGCTCCTGCTATGAATACTAAAATGTACGAAAATCCTGCAACACAAGAAAACCTAAAAGTATTAAAAGATAGAGGACATATAATAGTAAGTCCGTCAGAAGGAATTTTAGCCTGCGGAGAGGAGGGAGCTGGTAAGTTAGCAGATTTAGAAGATATAATGTTAGCTGTAAAGTATGCTATTACCCCTAAACTTTTAAAAGGAAAAAAAGTGTTAATAACAGCAGGAGGAACAAGAGAGTACTTTGACCCTATAAGGTACATATCAAACGCATCGTCAGGGCAGATGGGATACCTACTTGCTGAAAGTGCTTACTGTATGGGAGCAGATGTAGTAGTTATCTCAGCTCCTACCTGTTTAAAACTTCCATCTCAGATTAAAAAAATAGATGTAATATCAGCCCAAGATATGTTTGAAAAAGTAAAAGAACTTTACCAAGAGTTTGATATCATCATAATGAACGCAGCAGTTGCAGACTTTAGACCAAAGCAGTATAGCTCCCAGAAACTAAAAAAAGATAAAGAAAATTTAATTATACAGCTTGAGCCTAACCCTGACATACTAAAGTTTTTAGGTGAAAATAAAAAAGAAAATCAGATACTTATAGGTTTTGCAGCTGAAAGTGATAATCTATATCAAAACGCAGTAGATAAGCTTAATAGGAAAAACCTTGACTACATTATTGCCAATCCAGTTAAAGTTTTTAGTAAGGATTTTTACGAGGGAATACTGATTGATAAATCATTAAATACTTTAAATATATCAGCTAAAACTAAAGAAGATGCTTCCTTTGAAATACTGAAAAAGATATTTTCTTAAAAACTTTTTAACTCTTCTTTTTCTTCAGTTTTTTCTACTGGTTTTATATCTATGTTTTCTACTTCAGATTCAATTTTTATATCTTTTTTGCTTTCAGTTGGAATGTCAAAAGGTTTACCAATAAGGTAGCTTTTTAAAATAGATGCGTAAACTTTAGAACCTTTTGGATTTAGATGAACTTTATCTTTTACAAAAAGGTCTTCTTTTTCTTTGCTAACAGAGTACCAATCTACCAGATGTACGTTAGTTCTCTCTAAAGCAACTTCTCTAAATAATTTGTTTACTTCATTTTGCCAAGGTCTTGGGACTTTTACAGTAACTAAATAAACCTCTTTTCCTTTTAATTTATCCAAAATATACTCTAAATCAGACTTTCTAATGTGTCCATTGTTTCCTAAAGCTATTATAATTTTGTTGTATTTATTTACTCTATCTTCTGACAAAATCTCCTTTAGCTCACTAAACTGTCTACCTACTTTTGCATCTATTTCAGAATTTGGAATGTATTTTTTTACGTACTCAGCTGCACCAAGTAAAACAGAATCTCCAACTATAAACGTAGTTGCGTTAGGGTTTGAAGTAAATTGAGTGTTATCTTTTGAATCTTCACTTTTGACTTCAGTTTGAGAGTTATCTATATTTTGATTTTCTTTACTGTAAGCTTCTTCCCTTATCGTTAGTTCGTAAGATACAGCGTTATCTTTATTTAATTCTACAGATAGAGCTTTTTCTTCGTTTATAGGTTGAAATATTGATAGATACATAACTGAAACACCTATAAAAAGTAAAGATACGAGAAAATTAAAAGCATTTTTATAATTTAGTAAGCCACTAAAATTAATCTTTCTAAAAGGTTCTTCTATAAAGATATAACTAATGTTAGAGATAAACAATGTTATAAGAACTCCTGCTATTATAGTATCCACATAACTGTTTGAGTATAACTGATATATTATCACAAATACAGGATAATGCCACAGATAGATAGAATAACTTCTTTCACCTAACCATCTTAAAGGAAAAATAGACATTATGGTATTTATATAATTAGATTTTAGTATTGATAATATCAAAACAGTTGTTGTTAAAGAAGTAAATAAAAATCCAAGTGAGTACATATAGTCATTATAGTTAGACATGAAAAGGTAAAATGAAATTAATACAGCTAAACTTAAGAATCCTGTTATTGTAAACAATACTTTTTTACTTTCAAATCTGTCTATATGTAAAGCTAATAGAGAACCTATTATAAAAGAGAAGAATCTTGTATCTGTTCCAAAGTAAACTCTATCTACATTTCCGTATAAGTGATAGATAGCAGTCATTTCTAATACAGATAAAAATGCTGTTGTGATTATTAGCAATGTTAAGGCTTTTTTACCAAATCTTGAAGTCATTAAAAAAACAATTCCCCAAATGATGTAAAATTGCCATTCAATAGATAAAGACCATAGATGTAATGTAAATAATACGTCATCAAATTTTTCAAAGTAAGGAACATTTCTAAAAATAAGCCACCAGTTATAAACATTTAAACTGCTTGCTATAAATTCTTGTATAAACTTTACAAATAGATTAGGAAATAGAAAGTTGATTACTAAAAGAAGACTTAACTGTAAAAATACAAACCCAGGAAAAAGTCTTAAGTACCTTCCTTTTAAAAAGTCTATTAATGCTGAAAAGTAATCTTTATCACTGGATTTTTTTATTAAAGATTGTGTTATTAAAAATCCAGATAAAACAAAGAAGGACTCTACAGCTAAAAATCCACCACTAAAGTAATCTACTTTATCAGGGTAGAATACCAAAAACACATGGAAAATTAAAACTGAACTTACTAAAATTCCTCTAAGTCCATCAAGACCTTTTATTTTTTCCATTAGTTTGTATTACTTATATATTTGTATATTATGTAGCTGTAAATATAACTTCCAATTTGAGTAAGATGATAACCATCCTGTCTAAAACAAGCCCCTATATCTGGACGAGAACACAAAACAGTGCTTAAATAATTCCAGTCTATCACTTCTATGTTAGGTCTAAGCTGTTTTAATATTTGATAGTTTTGATTAACTTGACTTTCCCAATATCTTGGAACTTTTACGTTTACAAAGATAACTTTTCTTTGTCTGGTATTTAAATAATCTATAACTTCCAAAGCCTCTTCAACTGTAAATATTCCGTTTGTTCCAAGAGCTATTACAACTATTTTCCCAAGAAGACATTTTGATTCTAACTCTTTTATTACAGGCATGGCTTCTTGAAACTTTCTTCCTACTTTTGCATCTATCACAACATCTGGAATCTGTTGTCTAAGGTATTTTTCTGACCCTACCGTTAAACTATCTCCTATAATCGTTATCTCTTGGGCAAAAGAAAACTTAAAAATAATAAAAAATGTTAAAAATAAAAATCTTTTCATTTTTACCTTGATTTACTTTTTTTAAAGTATATTTTATAATAGATTTTGAAATAAAAACAAGGATTAATCTATGGAAAAAGAAGTTATAAAGTGTAATCTATGTAATGATACAGGATGGATATTTAAAGATGGAGGAGTCGCAAAGTGTGAATGTCAGTATAGTCTTCGCAATTATCAAGTAAGTAGCTCATTAAATATTCCAAGAAAGTATTATCATGCAACTTTAGAAAACTTTATAGATGGTGGTATTTTTGAAAGAAAATTAGTTATAAAAAAAGTAAAGGAATATATATACTCTGATGAAATAAATGAAGGTAAAGGTTTTTTCTTCTACGGTAAAAATGGTGTAGGAAAAACTCATTTAGCAGTAGGAATACTTAAAGAGTTGTACAACTTAAAAGGAATTACAGGTATGTTCTACGATACAAGAATACTTTTATACGACCTAAAGGCAACCTTTGAAGGCAACTCTTCTACGAGGGAACTTTTAGATGCAGTTATAAAAGCTCCTATTTTAGTGTTAGATGACCTTGGTTCAGAAAGGTTGTCAGATTGGGCAAAAGACATTCTTCACTATATAATTATCAGTAGATATAACGATAAACTTCCTGTTATAATAACTTCTAACATTTCGCTGGAAAAAGAAGAGAATAAGGATATAGACCAAGATGTAGAAAGTAAATTTGGAAAAGGAATAGCATCAAGACTTATGGAGATGTGCTATCCTATTTACGTAGTAGGAGAAGATTTTAGGAAAACATCTATACAAAAAGATTTGAGAAGGTTATAAAATGGGAAGAAAAGCGTTTGTTAAAAGAGAGACAAAAGAAACACAGATAGAGCTTTCTATAAACTTAGATGGTACTGGAAAATATAAGGTAGATACACAGATAGGTTTTTTATCTCACATACTTGAGAGTTTTTCTTTTCACTCTATGATAGACCTTGAAATAATGGCTACGGGAGATGTACACGTTAGCCATCACCACTTGGTGGAAGACGTAGGAATAGTTTTAGGAATGGCTGTTAGAGAAGCTCTGGGAGATAAAAAAGGTATAAAAAGGTTTGGCTACAGCATAATCCCGATGGATGAAGCTTTGGCTCTATGTTCTATAGACCTATCTGGTAGACCACTACTTTTTTACGATGATTTAGGATACAGAGGTAAAATAACTAACTTTGATTACGAGCTTATGGGAGAGTTTTTTAAAGGTTTTACTCTGTCTGCAGGGATAACTATGCATTTAAAGGCTCTGTCAGGACATAATCTACACCACATTGCAGAGTGTTTAACAAAAGCTTTTGCAATAGCTTTAAAAGAAGCAGTATCAATAGACCCAAGAAGAAATCAAGTCCCATCCACCAAAGGTGCAATTTAGGAGGCAATCATGGAAAATAATATAAATAGGAAAAAAGAAATCTTAAAAATACTCCAAGAAAGAGGAGAAGTAACAGTAAAAGAGCTTAGCCACATATTTGGCGTTTCAGAGATGACTATATACAGAGATGTAAGAGAGTTAGAAAAAGAAGGAGAAATAAAAAGAAAACACGGCTCTATATTACTTAACACAGTTGAAAACAAAGAGCCAGTATCTTTAAAGTCCTGTCCTGTTTGTTCTAAACCTATAACAAGGTCTCATCCTTATAAAATTATAGTAGAGAATGCAAAAGTGGTGGAAGCGTGCTGTGAACACTGTGGTTTAATGCTTCATCAAAGATATGCAGATAAAAGTGTATCTGCTTTAACGTTTGACTTCATCTCTGAAAAACCTATTAATGCCTTAGATGCATGGTATGTTGTGGGGAGCTCTGCTATTCCGTGCTGTAGTCCAAGTGTAATACCTTTCACTAACAAAGAAGATGCTGAGAAGTTTGCAAAAGGATTTGGAGGAAAAGTATTAAACTTTATAGACGCCTACAACGAAATAATAAATAGAATGAACATTAATATAAAAAGTTGTTGTTCTACAGAAAGTCAACCTCTAACTTTTAAAATCTCAGACCTTAAAAAAAGTTAAGTAATTTTTGGATACTTTTTTTCTTTATCTATAATGTGGACGTCTTCTACTGCAAACTTGTTTTCTTTTAGAAGGTTGTATACTTTCAAAGCATCTTCTTTATTTCTAAAACCAAATACTAAACCACAGTGTGGATATATCTCTTTTGGAACAGGAAGCATGATGTAATTATCAATATTCTTTTCCTTCAAAAAGTTATTTGCCCTTATACCTTCTGCAACAGATACAAATGTTAAAAGGTAATTAGGTTTATTAAAAGGAACTATATCTAAAAAGTGCTTAATAAAATGAAGTTTAATACCTAAGGATATAAATTTTATTTTATCAATTATACTTTCACCTTTAAAACCTTTTCCTCTTTCTATAACAGCTATATAGTAGCCATTTTCTTCTTTAAACTCTATAAGTTTGTTTCCAGTTTCATAAGCCCAGACTTCTATATCTTTTTTAAAAGCTTTGTCATCTGCTAAAACTTTGAGTCTTTCTCCTACTGGTATTTCTTTTAACTTTTTTGATACTAACGTAAGAGGTAGAGGACAAAAAAGTCCTCGTGTATCAACAACTGGTATGTTATTTACAGATAAGTTTTCCAAGAGGCTCTCCTCCTAATAAATGCCAATGTACGTGAAATACTTCCTGACCTGAGTCTTTACCTGTGTTTACTATAAGCCTAAATCCTGTTTCCGCAATACCAAGCATCTTTGCTATCTCGTTTGCTTTTAGTATTAAATGTCCTATCAATGCTTTATGTTTACCTTCAAAGTAAAGGTTGTTAGGAATGTGCTCTTTTGGTATTATTAATACGTGAACCTTTGCTTGTGGCCTAATATCGTGAAAAGCCATTATTAATTCATCTTCATAAACTATCTTAGCAGGAATCTCTTTGTTCACAATCTTACAAAATACGCAGTTTTCCATACTCCTCTCCTTTTTTTATAGCATATTTTTTTAGTATATCAAATAATTTGTCAATATTCCACCCTTTTAATGCTGAAACAGTTATAGTATTTTCCGATTCATCTGGTTCTAAATACTCTGGAGATGGTATTACTTTATCTACTTTGTTCATTACATTTATAACTGGTTTTTCTTCAAGTTTAAGCTTTTTTAAAACTTCTTCTACAGTCTGTTTTTTTAGCATCCAATTTTCGTCAGAAATATCTATTACATGCAGGATTAAATCAGCTTCTTCAGTTTCTTTTAGCGTTGTCATAAAAGCATCCATTATCTCTTGTGGCATGTCTTCTACAAATCCTACTGTATCTGTTATTACAACTCTTTTGTTTACATTGGGAAAGTGTATGAAAGATGCTTTTGTGTCTAAAGTTGCAAATAGTTGGTCTGATATGTAGGTATCCCTTTTTGTTAGACGGTTTAAAAGTGAGGATTTACCTGCATTTGTATAACCTACAAGTGCTACGTTAAGAATGTTAGGGTTATCTTCCCTTGTTTTTTTCTGCTGTTTCTTTTGTTTTTCTATTTCTTTTAATTGTTTTTTTATTTTATTTATCCTGTCTTTTATAGCTCTTGTTTTAATTTCTCCAAGCTTTTCTCCAGCTCCTTTTGTCTTCATTCCACCGCCAATTCTTGACAGTTCCTTACCTCTCTGATTGTATATCCTTGGAAGTTGATGTTGTAGATAAGCAAGTTCTACTTGGAGTTTTGCTTGCTTTGTTTTTGCCCTTTTAAAGAAAATCTGTAGTATTAAATCTGTTCTGTCTAAAATTTGAGCGTTTATCTCTTGGGATAAATTAGATATCTGGACTGGAGATAGATTTACATTGAAAACAACAGTATCAGCTCCTATTCCCTCAACTAACTGTTTTATCTCGTTTACTTTCCCTTTCCCTATGTAATAAGCAGGGTCTGGGGATTCTCTTTTTTGGTACACTCTACCTAAAACAACTCCTTCTGCAGCTTCTACAAGCCCTTCCAGTTCTTCTATCTGGTACTTAAACCTTGCAGGATTTTGATTGGTGTTAACACCTACTATAATAGCTCTCAAATTACTCTACAACTATCGTACTTATTGCGTGTTTGTATATAAGTTGTTGCTGACCATTAACGTCTAACAGTATTGTAAACTGGTCTGCGTCTAATATTTTACCTACTATTCTTGTTCCTCTGACTAAGTATACTGTTATTTCCTTTCCTTCCCTTCTGTATTCGTTCAAGATTTCATCTTGTACTGACGCCATAAGTTTCCTCCTTTAATTTAGTTTCTATAATTTTTAGAGCATCATTCATATTTATATGACTTAAATTTAAATTTTCAAATTTTGTTTTACTTTTAAAGGTTCGTAGCTGTCTTTTTGCAAAATCTTTAGTATTTTCTATTATACTACTTTTAGCATCTTCAAGTGAGATTTTTTTATCTAAGTAAGGTAAAATTTCTTTGTATCCTATGGCTTGCATAGCTGTTATTGATTCTTTAAATCCCATATCTATTAGTTTTTCTACTTCTTTTACAAGTCCTTTTTTAAACATTTTTTCTACTCTTAATTTTATCCTTTCTATAAGCTCATCTCTATCTCTGACTAAATTAAAACCTATAAAGTTATACTTTGGATTTTCAAATCCTTGAAAAAAAGATGAAAATGGTTTTCCTGTAAGCTCGTAAACTTCTAATGCTCTTACTATTCTTCTTTTATCGTTTACGTGTATTTTGCTTGCATAATATGGGTCAACTTCTCTTAACTTTTCATAAAGAACTCTATTATCTAAACTGTAAAGTTTTTCTCTTAATTCCCAATTACTTTCAGGAGCTTCAGACAGACCGTATAGAGCTGTTTGAATGTAAAGCCAAGTCCCACCTACCACTATCGGAATTTTTCCCTTTTCTTCAATCTCTTTAACAGCTTTATCAAAATGCTGTACGTAATCTTTTACAGAGAAGTTTTCAGATGGTAAAACAACGTCTATTATGTAGTGAGGAATGCCGTCCATCTCTTCAGGAGTGGGTTTTGCAGTTCCTATGTCCATATATTTGTATATCATCATAGAATCTGCACTTATAACTTCACCGTTTAAAATTTTGGCAAGTTTTATTCCTAACTCTGTTTTTCCTGTTGCAGTTGCACCTGCTATAACTATAATCATTATCTTTCTTTGTGTTAAAATAATCTTGGAAATAAGATATTAAATGGAGTTTGTTTTGTCAATAGAAAAGCAACCTCACGACTGGTTTTTTAAGATGATGGTGAAAAGAGATAGGAGGTGAAGAGAAAATGATGACACTAACAGAAAAGTGGAAAATGGAAGGATTAAAGAAAGGACTAGAAGAAGGACTACAACAAGGACTACAACAAGGACTACAGCAAGGATTAAAAAGATTGATGCAAGAATCTCAGGAAGCTGTAATAGAGATACTGGAAATAAGGTTTGGGTCTATTTCTGACGAATTAAAATCTAAAATTCAGGCTATAGAGGATTTAGAGAAGTTGAAAAGTTTAAGAAGAGAAGCTGTCAAAACTCAATCTATAGAAGAGTTTTTTAAAATGGTTTAGGTGAAGGGAATTATGGATAAAAATTTTTTTGTTAAATCTCACGGACTTGGTAATGATTACATAGTAATAGATTCAGAAAATATAACTTTTGAGATTTCACAGGATTTTATAAAAAAAATCTGTGATGTTCACTACGGAATAGGTTCTGATGGAATTTTGGTAAAGTATCCGTCAGATATAGCAGATTTTAAGCTAAGAATATTTAACCCTGACGGGTCAGAAGCTGAAAAAAGTGGAAATGGTCTTAGAATATTCTGTAAATTTTTATACGATTATGGCTATACAGACAAAGATGAGTTTACAGTAGAAACAAAAGGGGGAGTAGTAAAAGCAAAAATAGAAGAGAAAAATAAACTTGGAAAAGCAAAAGTTATAACCGTTGATATGGGTAAAGCTATTTTCGAAGCAAGTAAAATTCCTGTTAATACAGATAAAAAAGAGTTTATAGGGGAGAAAATTAAAGTCGGTGATAGAGAGTACGAAGTAAACTGTGTTTCTGTAGGAAACCCTCACTGCGTAATAATAAAACAAGAGTTAGACGAAGAAGAGATAAAAAAGTACGGCTCTTTAATAGAAAATCATCCACTTTTTCCAAACCGTATAAATGTTCAGTTTGTAAAACCTATATCTGAAAATCAAGCTGAGATTTTAATCTGGGAAAGGGGAGCTGGCTTTACTTATGCGTCAGGGAGTTCTTCCTGTGCTGTGGCATCTGTTTTAGTAAAGAAAGGTCTTGCAAAAAACGATATTACCATTAAAATGATAGGTGGAGAGCTGAAAATAAATGTAGACAAAGACTGGAATATAAAAATGACTGGAGAAGTCCAAGAAATCTGTAGCGGAATAATAAGCCAAGAATTTTTAGAGAGTTTAAAGTAGTGGAAAAAAGAGTATTTATAGGAAGCTTTATAGACTGGGAAAAACTTAAAAAAAGTTATACAACCATAAAAAAAGATTTAAGCGGAGTAGTATCAGGAAGCTGGGTAAAGCCTGAAAATTTTCACATAACGTATAAATTTTTAGGCAATACAAAGTTAGATAAGATAAATGAGATTTTAGAAATACTTAATAAATACTTTGATAAAGAACTTGAAGCAAACATTAGTTTAAAAGGGCTGGGAGTTTTTCCAAATCTTGATAATCCAAGGGTGCTTTTTTATAAAGTCGTGGAAAATCAGGTTTTAAAGGAGATATTTTTAGATTTAGAAGAGAAGCTTTATAACATAGGCTATAAAAAAGAGATAAAACCATTTGTTCCACACATTACAATCCTTAGAATAAAGGAATTAAAACAGGCTCAGTTTATAGAAAAGTTAAAAAATTACGAAGAAGAGTTATTTTTAGAGCAGAAAACTATAACAGTGAATTTAATAGAAAGTATATTAAACCCCAAGGGAGCTGTTTATAAAAAGTTGGATAATGGGAGTTTTTAAAATTTTTGTTGCATTTTTTGCAAAAGTTTTATATAATGTTTTTAGTAGTTAATAGGTAGAATTTAAATACCTTGACAACTGAATAGGTTTAATCCCACTTAAGTTTTTGATAATTAGCTAAAATTAGCTTATTAATAACGATTATCATTAAGTTTTGCATCGTGATAACAGAAAATATATTATTGTAATAATCAAATAGTGATAAGGGTGAAAGTGGGAATATAATAGAAAATATATTTGCATTATGTGAGGTTCGATGCAATTAACCTCAATTTGCGAGCGGTTAACGAAAATAAAAACTACCCGCAAACCAGCGTCAGTGCTTGATTATTTAAATTTTTTTATTTTTAAAAATTAACGGGTTTTGTCTGAACTATGTGGGATATAAAGCAACTTGATTATACCAATCGTCAGCTGACATTCCAGGGTTTTGTCTGAACTATGTGGGATATAAAGTTTAGTTTAGGTAGAGGTTGAGAGAGTAATCTCTGCGTTTTGTCTGAACTATGTGGGAGTTAAATATCTTTTAAAATTTTTGTGGGAATTTTAATTTTAATTGTCGTAGATTTCTTTTTGTGGTGGTTGGTGATACCAATTGTGATTATTCTAATGATTTTTTAACTCATTTTGATTATTCCTTCTTTTATCCTATCATTGTTAAGCTCTATTAAATCTAACTTTCACGAAATTGATAAAAAAAATAACTAATGCTATAATCTTTTTATGTTAAAAGCATACATAGATAGAATCAACGTTTTTGGGTTTAAGTCTTACGGAGATAAACATCTTTCTATCCCGTTAGGAGAAGGGTTTACTGCCATAGTTGGTCCAAATGGGTCTGGTAAAAGTAATCTTGGAGATGCTATCGTTTTCTGTCTTGGAATAGCCTCTGCAAAAGCAATGAGAGCCATAAAACTAACAGACCTAATTTTTTCATCAAAAGGAAAAACAGCTCCTTATGCAGAGGTTGAGATAGTATTTAAAAACAACGGTGCATTCCCTCTAAATACAGAAGAAGTAGTAATATCCAGAAAAGTAGATTTAAGCGGAAAATCAACCTATAAAATCAACTCAAGACCTGCAAAACAACAAGAAGTAGAAGAGCTCCTCACCTTAGCAGGAATACCAACCCAAGGTTATAACATCGTAACCCAAGGAGACATCTACAAATTTGTAAAAATGACCCCATCAGAAAGAAGAGACTTAATCAGTGATATAGCAGGCATTACCCAGTATGAAGAGAAAAAACAAAAAGCTCTCCAAGACTTAAACGAGTCAAACGAAAAAATAGAAAAAGTCAAAGCGGTATTAAACGAAATCAGCCACACATTAAAAAAATTAGAAAAAGAAAAAGAAGATGCACTTTTAGCCATTGACTTAGAAAACCAGATTCAACAACTACAAAATGCCATAAAGTCAGCAAAACTATACCTACTTTTAAAACAAAAAGAAGAAGTATTAAACCAAATTAGCCAAATAGAAGACCAGATAAATAGCCTATACCTACAAAAAGAAAAAAATATAGAAAACCAAAAACAGCTTATAGAAACCATAAAACAACTTGAAGAAAAGTTAAACCAAATCCAAGAGTCCTTTCTACCAGTTAAAGAAAGAGAAGGAAGTATAACAGCACAGGTAAAATCCTTAAGCGAAAAAAAAGACCAATTTGAAAAAACTCTCCATCAGCTCCAAGAAAAACATAAAAATTTAGAAAAAGAAAAAGAAGAAAAAATAAAAGAGATACTTTCAATAGAAGAAACGATAAAAAATCTCTCATTACAGCTCCCAAAACTGTTAGAAGAGTTAAAAGAAGCAGAAAAAACATTAGAAGAAAAAAATAAACAATTACAAGAGATAGAATTTTTAGGAAGTTCAGCAAAAAATGACCTTGGAGAGATAGAAAAACAAGAAAAACAACTACTTGAAACTATAAAACAGTTAGAAAACGAAAAAACCCAGTATCAACTAAAGCTAAACACAACTCAAGAAAAGATAAACAACCTAAACCAAGACCTATCTAAAACAAAAGAAGAAATTATTCAGATAGAAAAAACAATAGAAAACATAAAAGCAAACACGAAAGACACCCAAACCCAAATCCAAGGATTACAAAGTGAGATAACAAGACTAAAAGTAAGAAAAGAAACATTAGAAAAAAGATTAAAAGAGACAAGAGAAAAGTTAGAAAAAAACTTCCAAAAGTTAGCCCACATATTAGCACAGTTATCCCAATTTAGAGAAGATAAAATATCTTCAATATTAAAATCAATTCCAGGTGTTTACGGACAAGTCTCAGAGCTTATATCTTTAAAAGACTCAAAATACCAAACTGCGATAGAAGTAGCAGGAGGAGGTAGATTAAAAAACATAGTTGTAGAAGATGATTATGTAGCACAAAAATGTATAGATATTCTCAAAAAAGAAAAGGCAGGAAGAATTACATTCATACCTTTAAACAAAATAAAAGTGTTTGATAATCCTAAATTACCATTTAAAAAAGGTCTGCTTGGATATGCGATAGACTTTGTAGATTACGACAAAAAAATAGAAAAAGCAATAAAGTACGTCTTCCAAGATACAGTTGTGGTAGAAGACTTTGAATCCGCAAGGTCAATAGGAATAGGAACCTATAGAATGGCAACATTAGAAGGAGAGCTTTTTGAAAAATCTGGGGTAATATCTGGAGGTTTTGAAAGACAAAACATCACAATAGGAAGGTCAAACTTAGAAGCTGAAAAACAACAACTTGAAGCAGAAGATGACAAACTTAAAAAAGAAGAAGAAGCAATCCAAAACGAGCTAAAACTTATAAATAACAAAATAGCAGAAAACGAAAAAACTCTAATAAAAATACAGACAGAAACCTCAAGTATAAACCAGAGAATACAAGAACTTACAAATCAACTAATCTCAAAGAATAATAAAGTAAGTTATTTAGAAAATGAAATATTCAATCTAAAAAAACAGTCTTTAGACTACGAAGGAAAAATTGAAAAACTACAGCAAGAGATAGAAAAACAGTCTAAAATGCTACAGTCTATATCAAATCAAAAACAAGAAATACTAAAAAAATTAGAAAGAGCTGGATTATCAACCTTAAGAAAACAGTGGGAAGAATCAGCAAACAGAGTTTACTCACTCAAAGAAAAGATAAAAGACATTGAAAGTCAAATAAACTTACTTACAGATAAAAAAGATAACCAACTTAAAATAAGAATTTTCCAGATAGAAACAGAAAAAGAAGAGATAAGAGACCAGATAAACCAGATAAATCAAGAGATAGAAAACATAAAATTAAAGATAGAAACTCTAACCAAAGAACTTTCTCAGCTGTGGAGAGACCTAAAAATTTCAGAAAAAGAAAGAGATAACCTTATAAACCAAATTCAAGAATACAGAGATAAAATAAAAAATCTAAGATATGAAGAAGAAAATATAAACAAAGAAATAACAATTCTTCTACAAGAAAAAGCAAAACTACAACAAAAACTTACAGACACAGAAGAAGAGATACTAATGCTTAAGCAAGATTATGACGGAGAGCCAGTAGAAGCTGACGTTAGAGCCTTAGAAAAACAGCTAAAAACATTAGAAGAAAAAAGAAAAAATTTAGGGTCTGTTAACCAAAAAGCCTTAGAAGATTACGAAGAAGAACTAAAAAGGTATAATGAAATAAACGAAAAGCTAACTATTTTAATACAAGAAAAAAAGTCTATAGAAGAGCTTATAGAAAGTCTTGAAGAGAAAAAATTACAAGCTTTTATGGAAGTGTATGAAAACATAAATAAAAATCTTGATAAAAACTTTAAAATACTGTCTCCTGGTGGAAAGGCTTACTTAGAGCTTGAAAACCCTTCAAACCCGTTAAATGGAGGAGTTTTATTAAAAGCAAGACCAAGAGGTAAAGACTTAAAAAGACTTGAAATGATGTCAGGAGGAGAAAAAACTCTTACTGCGTTAGCATTATTATTTGCAGTCCAGCAGTATAGACCAGCTCCTTTCTACTATTTTGACGAAGTTGACGCAGCATTAGACGATGCAAACGCAAAAAAAGTGGGACAGCTGATAAAACAGCTCTCAAGTCAAGCTCAGTTTATAGTCGTTACCCACAGAGACGCTATGGCAAGTTTTGCAGACAGACTTATAGGAGTTTCAGCAAAAGACGGAATATCTCACATATTTACCCTTGACGTTAACTCTTTGATAGAAAGTGAGGAATTAGATGCTATCAGTAGTTAAAAGCGGTGGAACTTTTGGAATAGATGGTTATATAGTTGACGTAGAAGTAAACATCACTCAAGGACTTCCACAGTTTATAACAGTAGGACTTCCTGATACAGCTGTAAAAGAAAGTAGAGAAAGGGTAAAGTCAGCTATAGAAAACATAGGTTTTAAATTTCCTGTAAAAAAGATAACCGTAAACCTTGCTCCTGCAGATATTTTAAAGGTAGGAACTCTTTACGACCTGCCTATTGCAATTGGAATACTAACTTCTTCTGGATTGATAGACCAATCAAAATTAGAAAAAACGGCATTTATAGGAGAACTTGCCTTAAACGGAGACTTAAGAGCTGTAAAAGGTATACTTCCAATAGCCATAAAACTAAAACAAGAAGGATTTGAAAACTTTATCTTACCACAAGAAAACTCAAAAGAAGCTGCATTAGTAGAAGGAATAAACGTTTATGGATTTAAAAATCTCAAAGAGATAGTAGATTTTTTAAATGACTCTTTAAAAAAAGAATCTGAAAAGGTCGATTATGAAAAGTTGTTAGAAGAAAAGTTAGACCATTATGGTGATTTTTCAGAAGTAAAAGGTCAGTACGCAGTAAAAAAAGCACTTGAGATAGCAGCTGCAGGATTTCATAACCTGCTTATGATAGGCTCTCCCGGGTCTGGAAAAACTATGCTTGCAAGAAGGTTTGTTTCTATCTTACCACCACTAAGCTTTGAAGAAGCTATAGAGATAACAAAAATACACAGTGTAGCAGGTGTCCTTAAAGAAAGTATAGTAAGAACAAGACCTTTTAGGAGCCCTCACCACACAGTAAGTGATATAGCACTTATAGGAGGCGGAAGCTACCCTAAACCCGGCGAAGTTTCATTAGCTCACAACGGCGTTTTATTTTTAGATGAGCTTCCAGAGTTTAAAAAATCAACCCTTGAAGTGTTAAGACAGCCATTGGAAGACAAAGTTGTAAGTATATCAAGAGCAACTGGGAAGATAACTTTTCCAGCAAACTTTTTACTTATAGCAGCTGCAAACCCTTGCCCTTGTGGATACAGATTTGACCCTGTAAAAGAGTGTAAATGTAGCCCAGCTGAGATTAAAAGATACTTAGGGAAAATATCAGGACCTCTTTTAGACAGAATAGACCTATCCGTTACTGTAATGCCTGTAAAAACTACAGATTTATCATCAAACAAACCACATGAGACTTCAAAAGAGATAAGAGAAAGAGTAATAAGAGCTGTAGAGATACAGAATAACAGATTTAAAAACGAAAAGATAAAGTTTAACAGTCAGATGACCCCTTCCCACATAGAAGTTTACGCAAACTTATCAGAAAGTGCAAGAAACACCTTAAACACAGCTGCAGAAAAGTTAAATCTAACTGCAAGGTCTTATCATCGTGTAATAAAGGTTGCAAGGACTATAGCAGATTTAGAACAAAGTCAAGAGATACTTGATAAACACATCATTACAGCAGTAAACTACAAAGTAAACGAAAATCTTATATAGGAGGATTCATATGAAAAAAGTCTTATCTACTGTAGCAGTTTTATCAGTATTTACTTTTTCATTTTCTCAATCGTTAGAAGAGAGAGTTGACCAGCTTGAAAAGAAAGTAAAACAGCTTGAAGAAAGAATACTTCAACTTGAAGGAAAACCTTTAATACAACGAAAAGAAAAAGAGTCTATCTTACTAAAAGAAAATCTCAAGCCTGTTGAGTACACACTTTTAGAGAAAAAATTCCATAAAGGAGAAAATAAACTCTACGACAGAGATGATAAAATACTTTTCGTCTTCAATTTTACTTCAAACTTTAAAAAAGATGTTGACGTTATATACGGTAATTTAAAAATATACGACAAATCTGGAAATGAGCTTCTAACTCAGCCCGTAAAAATATACAAACCACTTGACATAATAAGAACAAATAAAATTAGACCAGGAGAAACATTTAGAAGGACATTAGAAGTGATATACGAACCTGAAAAACCTAACCTAAGGTATATAAAAGATGCTCCATTATCAGACTTAAAAGTAGATCTTGAGTTTAACAAGGTTGAATTTTCTGACGGAAGTGTAGAATTTTTGAATTGAGATATCTCATAGATTTATGGTAAACTTTATTAAATAATTTAATAATAGTATTTTAACTTTTAAAGGTGTCTAATATGGCAAATCAAGACCAAGAACTCACGACCTTGCAACTTTACATGCAACAGATGGGCAAGTATCCTATGCTCACTCCAGAAGAGGAGCGGGAACTTGCCATTAGAGCGAAAAAGGGAGATAAAGAAGCCCTTAAAAAATTAGTAGAAGGGAACTTAAGGTTTGTTGTAAATATCGCTAAAAACTTTATGGGGTGGGGTGTACCTTTAACAGACCTTATAGCAGCAGGAAACTTAGGCTTAATAGAAGCTGCAAAGCGTTTTGACCCAGATAAAAATGTAAAATTTATATCTTACGCTGTTTGGTGGATTCGTCAGGCAATAATGCAGACTATATTCCAGCAAACAGGAGCTGTAAGAATACCGATAAAAGAGTCTTTATTTATATCTAAGGTAAAAAATGCCTACGAAAAGCTAAAAGAAAGTTTAGGTAGAGAACCAACGGAAGAAGAGATAGCAAAAGAGCTTAAAACTTCTGTTAAAAAGGTAAAAAATGCTTTAGCAATAGTAAGACAGCCAGTCTCTTTGGATATGCCTTTAGGAGAAGGAGGAGAAGAAGACTTTACTCTACTTGATATTTTATCAAAGAAAGGCACTGAAGACGTAGAAAAAGATTTAGTAGAAAACACTTTAAAACAAGAGTTTGAAAAACTTCTTAATGTAATAGATGAAAGAGAAAGAGAAATAATAAAATTAAGGTATGGACTTGAAGGTCAAGATCCAAAAACTCTGGAAGAAGTTGGAGAGATGCTTGGTATTTCAAGAGAAAGAGTAAGACAACTTGAACAAAGAGCATTGAAAAAACTAAAAGCGGCAGCATTGAAAAAACATCTACAAGACTTTTTATCTTAGATGAAGGTTTTAACCTATCATAACATAGACTATCTACCAGAAAACGCTAAATTAAAAAGTCTTTACGTAAATCCTGATAAGTTTGAAAGCCAGATAAAACTTTTAAAAAAGTTAGGCTTTCAAACTGTTTTATCCGATGAGATTGGTAAAAATAAAAAAAGTGTAGTTTTAACTTTTGACGATGCTTATGAAGATTTTGTAAAAAATGCATATCCAATTTTAAAAAAATACAACGCAAAAGGAATAATCTTTGTAGTAGCAGGATTAGTAGGTAAGTATAACATCTGGGACTGGGAAAAACTTAACGTTAAAAAACCACTTATGGACTGGGAAGAGATAAAATTTTTAGTAAGTGAAGGTTTTGAGATAGGCTCTCACACCATGACCCACCCATACTTGACAAAGATTCCAGAAAAAACTGCAAAAGCAGAAGTAGAAGACTCTAAAAAAATGCTGGAAGACAGGTTAGGTATTGAAGTAAAAACTTTTTGTTATCCTTACGGAGACTACAACAAGAGGATAAGAGATTTAGTAGCAGAAGCAGGATACAAAATGGCTTTCACAACTCAAGAAGGCTCATACGAAGAAAGTAAAGACATCTTTCAGATAAAAAGAAAAACAGTCTTTGGACACTACCTTTTACCACAGTTTTTATGGAAAGTTTTAGTATGAAAATTCTGTGGATTAACGCAAACCCAAACCCAAATCCTGGAGGGACTGAGGCACACTCTATAGACTTTATAAACAGTCTTGAAAAAAATCCAGAAATTACTCTATACAAAGCGGTAGCAAAAGGAAGCTTCGTAGACAAAAATACAACCGATAAAAATAAATTTTACATATCTTTAAAGTCAGAATTTTCACCTGTAAATACTATAAAGCTGATAAATCTTGCCAGAAAATTAAAACCAGATTTTGTAATAGGAAACAACGGAAATGAGTACATAAACACCTTTTTAGCAGGAAAACTGTCAGGCTCAAAAATAATACTTTTTCGCCACATGCTAAACTATCAACCATTTTTTAACAGAAAGTTTATCCTTCCTAAAGTTGACAAAATTTTTGCAGTAAGTCAAGCAAGTAAAAACAGGCTATTAAAAGATGGTATTCCAGAAGAAAAAATAGACATACTTCCAAACTTTATAGATGAAGAAAAATTTTATTATGACCAAGAAGAAAAACAGTTAGTTAGAAAACAGTTAAACATCAATCCTGATGAAACTGTAATAACGTTTATCGGTAAAGTTGATAGAGGAAAGGGAATATATGACTATGTAGAAGTTTGTAAAGAGCTCAACAAAACTTTTAAAAATCTAAAATTCTTAATTATAGGAGATGGGAGAGATTTAAAGCCAACTTTAGAGATATTTAAAAGCTACGGATTAGAAAACAGAGTTATAACTACAGGAAATGTGATAAATCCTAACTGGTACTTAAAGGCATCTGACGTGGTAATGGTTTTATCAAAAGGAGAGGAGAGTTTTGGAAGGACTGTTATAGAAGGTTTTGCGGTAAAGAGTTTAGTGGTTGTTTATGACGTAGAAAATCTTAAATATCTCGTAGAAAATTATAAAACGGGGTTAGTTGTAGAAAAAGACAACATAAATAAAGTTGTAAACAACCTAAAACAAGTCCTGACTAACCAAGACCTTTATAACACTATCACAGAAAATGCATACCAAGAGTTTTTACAAAAGTATACAAAAAAGAGAGTATTACAGGATTTTTTAAACAAACTAAAAGCTTTGTTATAATAGAATAAAACCTTTAAGGAGTGGAAAGCTATTAAAACGATTTTTAACGCAGTTTTAAATGCTTTATTTCCAAGAGAGTGTTTGGTTTGTAATCAGCCTTTTACATTTGAAAATCAAAATATTATCTGTAAGGATTGCATAAATCAATCAAAAAATGAAGTATTATACTACTGTAGGAGCTGTGGAAAATCTGATGAGTATCCTATCTGTGAAAGCTGTAAAGTGGAGAGAAAGTATGAAGATATACAAGTATTTACTTACTACTACCATATCCAAGAAACTGTAAAACAGTTAAAACTTTCTAAAATCAAAACTTTAGCAAAAGAGTTAGGCATTCTTATAAAAGAAGACATACAAGACTACATAAGAAAAAATAAAATTCAAAATGTCATTTACGTACCTATATCTAAAAACGTTCAAAAAGAAAGAGGATTTAACCACTTAAAAGAGATATTAAAATATGCAGTTCCATCTTTTTTAGTGAAAGATTATCTTATAAAACATAGAGAGACAGCTTTTCAAATGCAGCTGAATAAAGAAGACAGATTTAAAAATCTAAAAAACGCTTTTTCCCTAACAATAGACAAGATAAAAGGTAATACATTGGTTTTTGACGATGTTTTAACTACAGGTGCAACACTATTGGAGATTTACAACACAATAAAAGACAAAACAGATGGAAAAATCTACGCTTACGTGATAGCAAAAGGTTAAAGATGATATACAAAGAAAACCTTTTAAAAGAAAGGGAGAGTAAAGAGAAAAAGTCTAAAATTATTATTGCAATACTATTAAACCTTTTAATTGTAGTTCTACAGATAGTATTTGGACTTTATTCTAATTCTGTTTCTTTAATAACCGACGCAGTTCATAACTTTCAAGATGTTTTAAGTTTAATAGTTGCGCTGCTTGCCGTGTATGCAATTTCAAAAAAACCTTCATTTGAAATGACTTACGGATTCTTAAAAGCTGAGGCAATGGCAGGCTTTGTCAACAACTTAGTTCTTTTATTTACATTAATTTTTATATCTTATGAAGCAGTTGTTAGGCTTTTAAATCCAGAAGAAGTAAAAGGTCTTTATGTTATTGTATTTGGATTTTTAGCTTTTGTTATCAACCTTTTTTCAGCGATAATATTAAAAACTCACCATCACCATGACCATGACTACCACCACGAAGATATAAACATAAAGGCAGCTTACTTACACCTTTTAAGTGATGCTTTACTATCTTTAGCTGTAGTTGTAGGCGGAGTGTTTATATACCTATTTTCAGTGTACTGGATAGACCCATTATTATCGCTAATATTTGTAGTGTACATCTTAAAAGAAGTTTTTAAAAGTTTAAAAGAGAGCTACTTTATCCTTATGGAAGCTGTGCCAAAAAGTATTGATTTAGAGTCTCTTATTCAGGATATAGAAAAAAAATTTCCTCACATATTAGAGATTCACGATATTCATGTGTGGAGGTTAAGCTCCTCTGATGTATATTTTACAGCTCACATAGTTTTAGATGACTTAAACTCTTTTGAAAAATTGTTAGAAGACTTAGAAGTTTTTTTAAAAAATAAAGGAATAAATCACATTACAGTCCAACCAGAAACACCAAGCAAAAAATGTGAAGTTTTACATTAAGTTAGTTAGCTTTAAAATCCATAAAAGTATAACGATAACAATCCAGAAAACAACTACAAACAAAATGGTAAACTCTATACCTAAAAATAATATCTTTAATAACAAAAAGAAAAGATAAGGAAGAGCTATTAGTATAACTAATACAGCTATGGCAAACAGTATAAAAACAATAAGAGCTAAAATATAGTTTTTTAACGTTAACTCTTTTATTTCAAAATCTGTTTTATTCATAGATTTTTATTGGATTATATAATGTATCTCTCTCTACTGGAATTTTTCCTGCTTCTTTTATAAGCCTTATAAGTTTTTCCTTTTGTTGCTGGGTTGGAGATTTTGCACCTGCAAAGTGGGCAATCTTTTCTTCCATTACAGTTCCATCCATATCGTCAGCTCCAAAGTTTAAAGTTACCTGAGCTGTTTTTTCTCCTATCATAACCCAGTATGCCTTTATATGGTCTATATTATCTAACATAAGTCTTGATACTGCAATAGTCTTTAAGTCATCTATACCAGTTGTAAAGTCATATACAGGTAAATCGTTGTTTTCAGGTTGGTAGGCAAGAGGTATAAAACAGGTAAATCCGCCTGTCTCATCTTGAGCTTCTCTTATTTTTAACATATGGTCTACTCTGTCTTCATAGGTCTCTACATGTCCGTATAACATAGTAGTGGTAGAATGGAGTCCTAATTTATGGGCTGTTTTGTGTATCTCTAAGTATTTTTTATAACCTATCTTTTTAGGAGCTATTATTCTTCTAACATTTGGAGAAAAGATTTCAGCTCCTCCACCTGGAAGACTTCCAAGTCCTGCTTCTTTTAACTTTATTAACACTTCTTCGTAAGAAAGTCCTGAGATTTGAGAGAAGTAGTCTATCTCAACAGCTGTAAAAGCTTTGATGTGTAGGTTTGGAAAGTTTTTCTTTATTATAGACACAATGTTTAAATACGTTTGAAAATCCCAATCAGGATGAAGTCCGCCAACTATGTGGACTTCCGTTGCACCGTTTTCTACTGCGTATTTTGCTTTTTCTAATATCTGGTCATAACTCATTTCGTAGGCTTTTGGGTCATTTTTATCCATTTGGGCAAAAGCACAGAATTTACAGTCTAAAACACACACGTTAGTAGGGTTTATCTGTCTGTTTATAACAAAGTAGGCGTACTTTCCGTTTTTCTTTTCTGTAATGTAGTTAGCAAGATAACCAAGTGTAAGAATATCGTTAGTTTTAAATAATTTGACTCCATCTTCAAAGGTAAGCCTCTCTCCTTGAAGCACTTTGTCTATAATTGGGAAAATCTGTTTATCTGTTGCTAAAGATAAAACTCTGTCTATATCTAACATACTTTTTCTCCTATTTGGAAACTTTTTCTAAGTGTTTAAAAAACTCTGGATATGATATATATACACAGTCAGCATCTTTTATAGTGATACCATCTTCCGATATTAAACCTAAAATCGCAAAACCCATTGCTATTCTGTGGTCTTTGTAAGAATCAACCACTCCACCTTTTACTTTCTGTTTTCCTTTTATAATCATTCCATCTTCTAACTCTTCTATCTCTAAGTTTAATCTTTTAAAGTTTTCTACGATGGCTTTTATTCTATCACTCTCTTTAACTCTAAGCTCGTCAGCTCCTGTTATAATGGTCTCTCCTTCTGCTTGTGTTGAGACTATGGCAAGTAAAGGTAGCTCATCTATCATAGATGGAACTTCTTCTTTCACAACCTTAACACCTTTTAAATCGTTGTACTTTACTACAACGTCAGCCACAATTTCTCCTGCTTCGTCTCTTTTGTTTTTATATTCTATGTCAGCTCCCATCTCTTTCAACTTCCTAAAAAAGCCATCTCTTGTAGGATTAACCATTACGTCTTTAAGAATAATCTCTGATTTTGGCACTATTGCAGCAGCTGCGGCAAAAAACGCGGCGGAAGATGGGTCTGCTGGGACGTTTATATGGATTGGTTTTAGTCTATCTGTTTGAGATATCTTTACTTTATAACCTTCGGTTATAAAATCAATCTCAATGTTTGCTCCCATCCAGTTTAACATCTTTTCTGTATGGTCTCTTGAGACGATAGGCTCTATTACCTCTGTAGGTGTCTTAGCATACAAACCAGCAAGTAGTATTGCAGACTTTACTTGAGCGGACATTTTACTGTTGAAATAAGATATTCCTTTTAACTTTCCTCCTCTTATAGATATAGGAAGGTTGTTTGCATCTTTTCTACCGTCTATTTTCGCACCCATTTGGGATAAAGGTTCAACAACCCTTTTCATAGGTCTTTTTCTTAAGCTGTCATCTCCTGTTAGAGCTGCAAAAAAGTTTTGCCCTGCCAAAACTCCAAGTGTAAGTCTTGTAGTCGTTCCAGAGTTCCCCATATCTAAAACATCATCAGGCTCTTTTAATCCTTCTAACCCTTTTCCTTTTACATATATAACGTTATCCTTTTCTTCTATCTCTACTCCTAACTTTCTATATACATTTAAAGTGGTAAGAGTATCTCCTGCTTTTAAAAAGTTTTTAACAATAGACTCTCCCTCTGCTAAAGAAGGCAGTATAATAGCTCTATGAGATATAGATTTGTCAGATGGAACTCTTAAAGACCCTTCTATTCTTTTTACAGGTTTTACAGTCTTTTCCATGTTAAACCTCTATATTTTTAAATATATACCATAGTACCATAAAAATAGCGGTCAAAATTAAAAAAATTAATATAAAAACCTTTATATTACTGATTTTGTCTTCATCTTCAAAAACATCCTGATTTAAAGCTGTCAAACTCTTTAAAACGTCTTCTCTTTCTATTACTGTTTTCCTCTGTAAAAATGCAACCATTAACGACCTTGACGCTATTAGATTTATTAATCTTGGAATACCTTTAGACTTTTTGTGTATCTCTTCAACAGCTGATTTATCAAACTTTAATTTTTGAAAATTAGCAACCTTTAATCTATGATACAAATACTTTTCTACTTCTTCTTCTGATAAAGGTTCTAAAAAATATTTGTTGGATATTCTATTGTTGAGCTGTCTAAGTCTTGGGCTTAACAGTTTTTCTTCAAACTCTGGCTGTCCTACTAATATGAACTGAACTAACTTCTCTTTATCTGTTTCTAAATTTGATAGCAATCTTATCTCTTCTAAGGTTTCTTCTGGGATAAGTTGTGCTTCATCAATAACTATTAAAACTCGCTTACCGTTAGACAACTGGTCTTCTAAAAAAGTGTATAATTTTTTTAATATCTCATTTTTTGAGCTTTTTTCGTCGTATTCAATCTTAAACTCATTTAAAATGGACTTTAAAAACTCATCTGGAGATAAAAAAGGGTTTAGTATTACCCCAGCTGTGTACTTTGCAGGTAAACTTTTTAAAAACTTTTTTATTACAGTTGTTTTTCCTGTCCCTGACTCTCCTATAATAACGCCAAAGCTTTCATTTGATTCTAAAGTGTACCAAAGGATATTTAAAGCTTTTCTGTGAGTTAGAGTCTCAAAAAAATAATCAGGGTCTGGGTTTATCTTAAAAGGGTCTTCCTTTAATCCAAAAAACTGTAAATAATTCATTTTTCTTCTTTTTCTTTAGGGAATAATATTGACCTTACTCTATTACTTTTTGATAGTGCAATGGCTTTCTCTTCATCTATATAATACTGAATCTCATCACCTTCAACAACATTTTTATCTTGATGGACTTCTGCATTGATTTTAAGAATTATTAGATTTTTATCTTTGTAATACTCAGCTTCTTTAGATTTTCCCCATTTATTTTCTTGTTGGAAGTACACATTTCCAATAGCATATATTTTTGATACATCTCCTTTATCATTTAGGTATATTTTTACAATATCTGCCTTTAAGTTAAAATTTCCTTTTTTAACGTCCACATTTCCCGAATAAACGGCTAACTTTTCTTTATTGTTGTATTCTAACTTATCTGCATTAATTACAATAGGCTCTTTTTTGTTTTCTGTTTGAGCGAAAACAAACCCAAAAATCAAAACCAAAATACCAAAAATTTTAACCATTTTTACCTCTGTATTCACTAAAAACTTTATCTAATTTTAAAAATTCTTTTTCTATATCTAAAAGTAGGTTCTTTCCTTTTGTAGTCATTTCTTTTGAGTAAATTAATGTGTCAGTATCATTATAAACTATATTTCTTTGTGTATCTATAAATATATATTCGGTTTTCATGTTAATATCTTTACTATTAAAAATCACATCTTTATAAAATTTTGCTACTTTTTCTTTTGTATGATAAACGCTCTCTTTAGATGTTAAATCAAAGCTACCCTTTTCTCCTTCGTAATGCCCTTGTGGATTTTCTATAAAAATTTCATCTCCTTTAAGCACCATCTTTGACCCTATTAAAGTGTAAGTCTGATTTGCTTTTGATACTAAGTAAAAATTTTCTAAAGTATTATCTGAGTACTTTATCTTTTCTAATATTTTCTGTTTGTCTAAGTAATCTGAGATTTCTTTAAAAAGAAATGATACAGAAAGAATTATTAGAAAAATAAAGAAAAACCTTTTAATCTTCCCTAACACTGTCCTTCTCTTGTTTTTTGTTTCTTAAATCCCATTTTGAGCTAAACATTTCTTCTATGATTTTTATATACAGGTCGTTTCCTTCTTTAGATGCCCTGTCCTTTATATAAATAGTAGGTCTGTGTAGTAGTTTATTTATTAGAGACTTAAAAGCAAGGTCTATGTTTTCTTTTTCTTTTTCTGTAAGATATGGCATCTGTTTAAAAAGCTTTTCTAACTGCTTTTCTCTCAGCTGGTCCGCGTAATCTCTTATTTGAGTGATTAACGGATTTACTTTTTGGGTATTTAGCCATTTTACAAATTTTTCTACTTCATCTTCTATTATAAGCTCCGCTCTTTGGGCTTCTATTTTTCTTTCTTCAAGATTTGAGTTTACGATAGATTTTAAGTCATCTATGTTGTACAGGTAAACTCCTTCAATTTCGTTAACATCATCCTCTACGTTTCTTGGAACTGATATATCTATTATAAATAAAGGCTCTCTTTTATTTTTTATCGCTTTTTTAATGTCTTCTTTCTTTAGTATTGGTTGAGTTGCACCTGTTGAGACTATTACGATGTCAACCTCTGGTAGAAATTCAAGTATTTTGTCAAATCTTATAGCACTTCCATTAAACTTTTCTGCAAGTTCTACAGATCTTTCAAATGTTCTGTTTGATACGAAAATATGTTTTACTCCCAGTGATGACAGATGCTTTGCAGCAAGCTCTGCCATCTCTCCTGCACCTATCACCAGTACAGATTTATCTTTTAAATCTCCAAATATTTTCTTTGCAAGTAAAGCAGCTGCATAGCTGATAGATACAGCTTTTCTTGATATTCCTGTAGAAGTTCTGATTTTTTTAGATACGTTTAAAGCTTTATCAAAAAGTCTTGTAAGTATGTGTCTTACTGTTTTATACTCTTTAGCAAGGGAGAATGATTCTTTAAACTGACAGACTATCTGGGGCTCTCCAATAACCATTGAGTCTAAACTTGATGAAACTCTAAAAATGTGTCTTATCGCATCTTTACCTGTATAGAAAAACACATATTTTTCTAAAATATTTACAGACATAGAAGAAAATTGAGAGAGTATTTTTAAAATTTCATACTTTAAAGATTCACTTCCATCAAACACACCGTAGAATTCAACTCTATTACAAGTGGATATAACACATATCTCGTAAATGTTATTAAGGGAGTTTAACTTTTCTAAGATAGACTGGTAGTTAGACTCTGTTATCGCTAACTTTTCCCTTATCTCTACAGGAGCTGTCTTATAGTTAAACCCAGTTGAAAAAATTTCCATAGAGATAATTTTACCACATTTGTGTTATAATTCAATAAAAACTATATAGGAGCAATATGAATAAAAAGATTTACAACAATCAAAGAGTTGCTGTGTTTGTGGACATACAAAACCTTTATTACTCTGCAAGGGACACTTTTAACAGAAAAGTAAATTTTGAAAGTATTCTTCAAAAAACAGTTGGAGATAGAATATTAGTTAGAGCTTTTGCTTACATCGTAAAACTTCACGGAGTTGACCAAAAAGGCTTTATAAACACTTTAAAACATATTGGGTATCAAGTTAGAGAAAAAGAGCCTAAAATATTCAAAAGGTTAGACGAAGAAGGAAACCTTTGGACAACTATTAAAGCAGACTGGGATATGGGAATTGCTATAGATGCAATCTCACTGGCGGATAAAATTGATGTAGCCATTCTTACAACTGGAGACGGAGATTTTAAAGACCTTGTAAAATACCTTCAAACAAAAGGTGTAAAAGTAGAGATAGCAGCGTTTAAACAAACAACAGCAAAGGAGCTGATAGAAGTTGCAGACGAATTTATAGATTTAAATGTCTTTGGTGAAGACATATTCCTGTGAGCTACTCTTGAATAACTTCCTTAAAAGATATATCTTATATTTAAAAAATAAAAAATCTGGAGGTAAAACTTTGGAAGAAAACAAAGAACAAACAAATCAAGAAAATCAACAAGAAGAAGTTATTGATAAAGATGCATTAATTGAACAACTTAAAAAAGAAAACGAAGAGTTAAAAGCAAAACTTCAAAAAACAGACGAAGCTGCAAAAAGATTAAGTGCCTTATATCAACTTATACAGAAAGATTTTGAAGACTACAAAGTAAGAACTATAAAAGAAAAAGAGCAGATAAAAGAAGAGGCTATAGAAAAATTTGCAAAAGCGTTTTTAGAAGTTGTAGATAACTTTGAAAAAGCATTAGAGAGTTTTAAGCATACAAACGATATAAACTCTATACTTCAAGGAATACAGATGACCCATTATCAAGTTATAAACCTTCTTAAAAACTTTGGAATTGAAAAGATAGAAGATAACCAAGAATTTAACCCTATGATTCACGAAGCAATAGAAACAGTAAAATCTAAAGAGTATAAACCAAACCAGATAGTAAAAGTTTTACAACATGGTTATACATTTAAAGGAAAAGTTATAAGACCTGCAAAAGTAATAGTATCAGTAGAGGAAGAAGAAATTACCTGATGAACTTTTACAAACTTTTAGGAGTAGCTTTTAACGCTACTCCTGAAGAGATAAAAAAAGCCTACAGAAAGAAAGTTAAGTTATTTCATCCAGATATAAACCCAAATGGTAAAGAGATTTTAAAAGTATTAAACACAGCTTATGAGACCTTAATAAATCCTGAGAAAAGACAAGAGTATGACAAATACATAAACAGAAAATCTTTAACCAGAATCTTAGAAGAAAAATTATTAGACTTTTTAGGTTTCACTGATAAACCTTTGAGAGGTTTAGATATAAAAACTACAGTAATAATCTCTCTCCAAGATGGAATATTAGGTGGAGAAAAAACAATATCTTACGAAAGAAAAGTTGTTTGCCAAGAGTGTGAAGGAAGCTCTATAACCTCTTACAGCCAAATAGTAAAGTGTGATAAATGTGATGGAGAGGGTAGAATCCAAACAAAAATAGGTAAGATAATCTGTTTTAAGTGTTTAGGAAAAGGTTTTGTAGTAAAAAACCCATGTAAAACGTGTAAAGGATTTGGGTACATAAAGACAATAGACCAAGTAAGCTTTAAAGTACCTATAGGTGTTGAAACGGGAAATAAAATCAAGATAGAGGGAAAAGGACACTGTGGTTTAAATGGTGGTAAAAACGGAGACTTGATAATTAGATTTAAATTGGACACAGGCTTTTTTGAAAAGTCAGGTAAAGATTTAATTTTAAACTTAAAGTTAGATGAAGATATATCCAATTATGATTACATCCGTATAAAAAACCCTTTAAACGAGATACTTCAGATAAAAGTCCCCCCTAACTCTACAAAACACTCCGTTATAAAAGTAAAAGATGAAGGGTATATAAGTAAAACTGGAGAGAGAGGAGATATTTATATACGGCTTATTTAATCCCAACTGCTTGAACTACTAAAACTATCAGTCCAACTACTAAAGCTATCCCAGCTATTCCAACTACTTGAACTATCCCAATTATTCCAACTACTAAAGCTATCCCAGCTACTAAAGCTATCCCAACTGCTACTTGTATAACTATCATTGTGGAAAATATTACAGCCTAAAAAGCTATAAGCTGGGTCAGTGCAGATATCACTGCTACTGCTTAAAGAATCATCATCGTGAAAAATATTACAACTTAGGAAGTTGTATCTTGGGTCTGTGCAATAGTTGGTATCATCATTAGTGAAAATATTTTTAGAAAAATTAAAATTATCATTGTTGTTAATCAATCTGTTATATATCTCTTCTGATTGAGTTGAATCAGAGAGATTTCCCTTTAAAGATGAATAAGCAAAAATTATTATAGCTACAAAAGTGAACAAAATAAATACTAAAAATACAAATACAATTCCCATTGCTATATTCTCCTTTTATAGAGTTTTACTAATATAAAACTACTCCTAATTTAACTTTCTGACAAGATTTTTTGTGTGTTGAAAACCCGTTAAACATTCATTATATTATTGCTTATGGAAAAAGAAATAACATTAAGGTTAAAAACTTTATACGGAAAAGAAAAAGCAACGTTGGAAGAGTTGTTATCAAGCAGGTCTGGGATTAACTTGCTACCTTACGAAATAGCTGTTAATGGGTCTGTAGATTGGGAAGAGTTTAACATTCCAGAAGAAATATATAAAAAAGCTTGTATAATCTATAACAACTATTCTTACCTTATAAAGAGAGAAAAGCCTCTACCAAAAGTTAACGAAAAGCTACCAGATATAGAGGTAAGAAAAATTTTCGAGGTATTAAGAAGCATTGAATGACAAAGAAAAAATTTTAGAACTACTAAAGCAATTTGTAGTAGAAAAAAAAGAACCATTAGAACTCTTACTTGTTGGAGCTTTAGCATTACCTTTTTATGATGTTGAATTTCGGTTTACATACGACTTGGATGCAGAACTACAACAAGGTAATATAGAAGATCTTTACTTTTATTTAAAATCTAAAGGTTTTGAAAGTGATTTAAGTGAAAATGTGTCAGGTTGGAGTGTTATCTCTATGCCATCTGGTTATAGAGAAAGATGTCAAATAGTTTATCAAAATGGTTTACTTACAATCAAAATTTTAAGTCCAGAAGATTACATTATTATGAAGCTAAGAAGAGGAACAACACAAGATATAGAAGATGCTTTGGCAGTAGGTATTAGAAAAAAGGTAAAGAAACGAGATTTAGATGTACTTTATGAAAAGGTTTTAAAAGAATCTATCAAAGATACAGCTTTATTTAATTTTAAAAAGATCTACGCCTTATTCATAAACGAGCTTTTAAAAAGGCAGTAATTTGTATTTAAAGCGGGGTTTACTATAAACTTTCTACTTTCTCGTACTCAAAATAAACTATATTTCTCTTTTCCTTGCTAAACTCTATTCCAATTAAGTAAATCTCTCTACAGCTTCCTAAATACTTTTCATAATACCTTTTCTCTTTCATCTGACTTAAAGCCTTGTTTTCAGCTTCTTTCTCTACTACTTTAAACTCTATTATATACGCTCTATCTTGATAAAATACAGTTAAATCTATCTTTCCAATATTAGTCGTATCTTCTGCCTTTGTGTTTAATCCACTTCCTGTAAACATTGCATACACCACTGATGCGTAAAATCCTTCGTACCTGTCTAAATCGTTTTTTCTATACCAGTCATTTGGTATGCTTGCGAAGAAGCTGTATAATGTCTCCTTTAATTTGTCTAAATTGTTTTCTGCTATACTTCTGTAAATTTGAGACTCTGGTCTATAGCTTAGTCCAACTCTATCAATGTAGTTTAAAAATGCTTTGTTAAAACTCGTTCTTACCTCAAAATTAGGATAACTCAAAAGATAATACATCTCATCTCCAAGAGTGTAAGTATCTTTTATAGTCAAATATCCACTTTGGAATAAGATATTTTCAACCTTTACATTATCCACGTCAAGATTAGAAATAATTCCTTCATCAGCTTCCAAGTTTTCTAAGTTGGGTAGATAATACTTATTTTTGTAAAACAATTTAACTAAAAAGGTTGGAGTTCCAGTTTCAAACCAGAAAGGTCTAAATTCTTTCTTATCAAAAAATAGTAATATATCAAAAGGATTATAAACTTTATTTCCAAGCCAGTTATATCCGTTATACCAGTATTTTAGTTTTTCTAAGTCTATTCCTTCCAATCTGTCAGCAAAGACAGTTTCAAGGTCTGACTGAGTATATCCGCAAATAGTAGAAAATCTTGAATCTATAGTAATATCATTTAACTGATTTAAACCGCTAAATATAGACACTTTTGAAAATCTTGATACACCTGTTAAAAATACAAACTTTAAATAAGGCTCAGCTGTCTTCAAAACGCTGTAGAAGTCTTTTAAGACTTCTCTTATTTCAATTACTTTCTGCGTGTCCTCTATTCTGTCTAATATTGGTTTATCGTATTCATCTACTAATACTACAACTTGAGTTTTATACTCTTGGTAAAGTTTTAAAATCAACTTTCTAAATAAAAAGCCATAATCGTCTTCCTCTTCTATTTTAACGCTATAGATTGTAATGTGTTCTTTAAGTTGCTCTATAATCCATCTTTTTAATAAATTAACGTCGCTTACATTTCTACTGCCAAAATCAATGTGTATAATGGGATATTTTTTACTCCAATCCCAATTATTCTCCAAATACAGTCCTTCAAATAGCTGTTTATTACTTAAAAAAGCTTGTTTTAGAGTATCTACAAACAGAGATTTTCCAAATCTCCTTGGTCTGCTTAGGAAGAAGTACTTTCCGTTATCTACTAACTTTTTGACAAAAGGCGTTTTGTCTACGTAGTAGTAGTTATCTTCTCTAATACTTTTAAAGCTTTGTATTCCTATCGGTAGTTTTCTCATAAGATTTATTTTAACACATTTATTTGGTTTATTATGTCCATTTTTGTATTTTTTGCAATATAATGTTTATTATATTAAAAATTACATATTGAAATTTAATATGTATATATTATTTAGATGGAATTTAAAACAAAGACTAAATTTCTGATATTATAATAGTAAAATAATCATGATTTTGGAGGAGGTTATTATGAGTGTTGTTATAGTAAGACTTTACATAAAATCAAAAGAAAAAACAGGGGAGATACTAAACACTTTAAAAAAGTATAATGTTGATACAAAAAATCTATTTACTTCCTTAAGGGAAAAAGGTTTTTTTGAATTTAAATTAGATGAAAATTATTTTAAAGATATTGAAGAAACATTAAAAGATTATGTGGATATAGAGATTGTAGAGCACCTTCAAGAAAGTCCATACACTTTAGACAACGATTCAGTAAAGGAACCTACGGGATTATTAGCTCTACTGTTATTTGATGGATTTCTGGTTCTATCTATGATAAACATTATTACAAGGAAAATTGAACTTTATGATTTAATAACTTCAATACCTGTACTTAATAAAGTTACCATATTTATTGTCGTACTTATCAAAATCTTTATCAGCTTTATTCTTATCTCAGGAGTTGTAAAACTTTCTAAGTCAAGCATATTAGGCAGACTATTAAACGTTAAAATTGAAAATGGTCAGAAAAATTTTATTTTTTTAATGTTGCTTTTAATAATAGCTTACTTTTTATTAGAATCTTACATTTTTGCTTTTAAAATTTTTGGCTTGTTTTTGGTAATATTTATAATTATTGCGGTATACTCTGCTTATGAATATCTTGGAATTTCTTTAAAAAGAAAAGAAGGTTAAACATTAAGAAAACTGCATTTATAATAAAAATATAAGCAAGGTATTCGTATACAGAATTAAATTTTATAAACGCAAAACCTAGATAATAAAATACTAAATGTACATACACGCTAAAAAAAGCTTTTTCCAATGAGATGTTTACATAGTAAATAACTAAATTCAATAAAAGAGGCAGTACAGAAAAGATATAAAACGGTAGTATCTCATAAGCTTGTAAATATTTTTCGCCAAAAAGTAATAAAAATACCTTTTCTCCGATAAAATATAGGATAATTTCTGTGATTCCAAAGCTAAAAATCATAAATATAAAAAAGTATAGAATATATTTAACTGCTTTTTCCTTTTTTTCTGAAATTTTTACAAATATAACAGAAAATAAAGTTAGAATAAACCATATATACGCTTTTCCTAAAATAGATGCTGAAGCGAAATATCCTGCTATTAAAGGCTCAAAAATTCTTTTTATAAAAATATCATCAGCATAAACAAAAAATCCCGATGGACTTACCAATAAAAAAGATTTTATCATCTTTTTAAAAGAGAGTTTCTTTATACTACCAAAAATATTTTTATTTAAGTATACAAGGATAATTAAACTAAAAAGCATAGAAAAAACACTAGAAGATAAGGCTCCCTCTATTCCAAACCCTAAATTAACAAAAATTATTGCGAATAAAAGTCTTAAAGTAAGTTCTAATCCGTTTAAAAAAGAATATATATCAAATCTATTTTCAGCTTGTAAATAACCCTTTTCTACATTTTCTAAAAAAATCAAAAGAGAAACCAAGGCAATAATAATAATTGAAAATGTATTGCTAATATGTAAAAAATCTTTTAAATATGGAGATAATATAGAAAGTATGCTGAAAAATAAAAGTCCTGTTATAAAAGCTACTATCCTTAAAAATCTAAGAACTTCTAGTTTTTCTTCTTTATTTTCGAGAATATTTTTTATTGCAATTGTTGGATAAACACTAGAAATAAAACCCACAGTTAACATAAAGGAATATAAGACCATAAATTCTCCATAGCCTTCTGGACCAAGCCTCCTGCTTATTATAAAGTGAAATATATATCCAATACCATTAATATAAAAAAACATTAATGACAAATAAAGAAAATGTTTAATCATTTATTTACAATCTCTAGTAAAAATTTTTCATATTCAATAGCAAGTTTATCCCACGTAAATTTTTTTGCATATTCTATTGCTTTTTTTCCCATCTGTAAAATCATATCTTCATTTTTCCACAAAGTTATTATCTTATCTTTTAAATCTTCGGGATTTTCGCTTTTAAAACTTAATCCAAAACCATTTTCCACAACATAAGACAATTCTGGAATATCACTAACAATAAGAGGTTTTCCCATATTAGCAGCCTCCAAAGCAACAATACCCTGACCTTCGTATCTTGAAGGCATTACTATGAATTTTGAGTTTTTTATAAAATTAACCTTTTCTTGATCATTTAAAAATCCCAGGATTTCAATCTTGTTATTTAATTCTTGTACATTTATTAAATTTTTAAGTTTTGACTCATCTTTTCCTTTACCTGCTATTTTGAGAGGAAATTCTATATTTTGAAAAGCTTTTAGCAATACATCTAAACCTTTGTTAAATATATCTATTCTTCCAATGAAACCTATATAGCTTCCCAGCCTTACATATTCTTCCAATAACTTTTCATTGATCCCATTAGGAATAACCTTCCCTTCTACGTTAAACTTGCGAATTGAAGTTTCGGAAACGCACATAATACTTTTATAGATACGAGGGTAAAAATTTTCTATTAAATAAAAAGGTAATCCAAACAAGCCATATCTTTTTAGAATTTGCTTACCTTCTTTGTGATGTAATTGTAATACCGTTTTCTTGATAAATAAAAAAGAGAAAATTGGATTCCATGGTGCAAAATCTTCAATTACTATATCGTATTCTTTAGCGTGATTCTTTAAATATTTTATAGATTCAAATGCATAAGAAAAAACACTTAATTTATAACTTTTATCAGTTCCTAAAAATTTAAACTTTAAATCCCCTTCCGAATAATCTTTAGCACTTGGATATTTACCTGATATTACGGTTATATCATGACCTTTTTCTGCTAATCTTTTGTTAAGTTCATAACATCTTACAGCTCCACCACCACCAACCCAGGGATTGTTTATATGGTCGTATATAAGATGAAGGATTTTCATCTTTATTTCTTCATATTTGTCTAATAAACCTTAAAGACTCTGTCTGATACCAGTATACCACTTTGTCTTTAGTCCTAGCACTCACCTATCATACCTCTTTTATAAGCCCCTGATTATACTTCTCCACTTCCAGCTCATTAGAATATTATATACTTATAGGGCATATTAGACAAATTATTTTTTTCTAAACATTACTACTTTTAGAATTATAGAAGTAATAATTTCTGCGAAATAAAAAAGGGAAACAACAAAATAAAAATAAGGGTTCTTTATGTTTAAAATGCCAAACAAAGTAAATAAAATCAATCCAAAATCTGATTGTAGAGGAACCAGTATATATCTATTGGAGGAAAACGAATGAGACAAGGCTTTTTTATTCATTTCCCTTGTCAAATAACCTAAAAAAGCATCTAAAATTGAAGTGTACGGAAAGAGAACAGCAAGTGTAAAGGAAATTATACTTTTTGTTTCTTCATACAAACTCCAGGAAATAGATATAGAAATAAAAAACACTCCTAATACATCAAATGCCACATCCAAGAATTCTCCATATTTTGATGATATTTTTTTAAGTCTAGCAACTGTTCCATCAACTCCATCTAATATATAAAATAATAGGTATAAAATACCTCCTATGATAAAATTGTTCATATAAAACATCAAAGCAGAAGATATAACTATAAAAAAGTTTATAAAAGTAATTGTATTAGGTGTTAATGAAGTATAGTTTGCAAGCCACAAAGCAATATTTGTATAGACTTTTTCGAAAAAAGTTATTGCTATCCAGGATTCTTTGTCTTTTAACGCTTTTTTTAAATCTTCTTTTGTGTATTTGGTCCTCATCTTTATTTCCTCTTCAAATAAACAGAAAATCTAAACAGGCTATTTGGGTAGTTTATGTCATGTAAGTCAAATATTTCAATATGGTACTTGCTTTTGAAAAAATTCAGGAAAAACCTCCTGTCATAATATAAATGATGTAAGTTCTTATATAGTTCATTATATTTTTCTTCCCCAATTAAGCTTTTACGAAATGTTTCGTGTGCTACCTTTTTATTTATATCAGGAATATCGGATATTATTATCTCCCCGTTATATTTTAAAATTCTGTCAAATTCATTTAAAACTTTAATTGCATATTGAATATTTTCAAAATATAAAAATACACTATAGCAAAAAATTTTATCTACAGAATAATTTTGTAAAGGTATATAAGCAAGCTCCGAATTTAAAAGAGTTAAACTGTTGCTGTAATAAGGATTGTGTTTGAAAGCTTCTAAAAGAGATAAAGAGTAATCTATACCAATATAATTTTTAAATTTAATTTTTTGATGTTTTAAAAACCATAAAAAAGCACCGGCTCCACAACCCGCATCTAAAATTATATCTTCAGGTTTAAAATGGAAATATTTTGTAACATCTTTGATCCTTTTTATAAAGATTTTAGCAAAATCTCCAGCAAATCTAGTGTCATAGCCGTTAAGTTTTAATATATCTTCTAGTTCTAATATATCTTTTTCAGTTTTTTTACTATTCCATATTCTCTTCCATTCATTTTTCAAAGCTTTTTCCTCCCAGAAGCGTGAACACCCACACCTAAAAAAATTTTATCACATTTTATTAACTATTTCTGCAGGAGTTTTATATCCTAAAGTGCAGTCTTATAGGTATGCTGATATTTTCTCTTTACTCCATGTAGGATTTTCTTTCCTAATTTTTATTGCTTCTTCCTTGTATTTGTTTCTTACGGTTGGTTTTTTTGTGTTTATTTGGGTTTTAAGGTTTGTCGTAAAGACCTTCAAGTCCAACTTTTTCATATCTTTTTGGCTACTAATAGAATGTGTTTCTTGATATTCCGAAGTATCTATAGGTTTTTCAGATGTTTTTGGTTTTTGGGTAATGGTCTTTCCATTTAAACCTTGTTTTAGCTTCTCTTGTTAGTGGGACATCTTTTATTTTGTTTGATAGTTTTTTGTGGAAGAGTTTTGTTATATACATAAGAGCTCCTATAATACCTTTCATTTTACCTACCTCCTGTTTAGTAAATTTATTTTACAGGGGTAGGTGTTCACTGTCTATATGAACTTATATATGCAGTATTCTCCTTAGTTCTTCGTAAAAATAGTAATTTTCTTCTTTTTTTCGAACAGCTACTCGAAAATAACTGGAATTTTCTTTTTTATTTTTACTTGTTATTTTTGACGTAACATCCTTTATAAAAATATTTTTTTCTAGCATTTTTACTGCTATATCTGTAGCGTTTAAATTAGGGTGTTCTATTTTTAGAAGAAAAAAATTTGCAAAACTTGGAAATATTTTAATATTTTTTAAGTTTTTCAAATTTTCTATGAATTTTTCTCTTTCGCTTTGAATCTTTCTTAGAGAATATACATATAATTTTTTATATTTTGGAAATTCTTCGAGAAATTTTTCTGCAAAACTATTTATATTCCAAATGGGTAAATGATTTCTTATTTCTTCTAAAATTTTTTTATTTTTAGTTATTATTACACCTAATCTTAAACCTGGAATTCCCAGAGATTTTCCAAGACTTTTCAAAATTATTAAATTATTAAAATTTTTAAATCTCTTTATCATAGAATATTCCTGTGGAGCAAAGTCAATAAACGATTCGTCTACTATTACAAATTTTAAATAATTCATAGATAAAAGTTCTTCTATATATTCAGGGTGAATTATCTGACCTGTTGGATTGTTTGGATTTGATAAAATGAGAACATCTATACCTTTATCTTTTATAGCTCTTTTTAAATCATTAATATCTATGGTAAAGTTATCTTCTGGAAAGGTATATATTAGTTCTTTATTATTGAATATTAAATATTCATCAAAGTTAGGGTAAAGTATACCAACCTTTTCTTTATTTAATAAAAAAGAAAGTATTTTAATTATTTGCGAACTTCCATTTGTTGTTAATAAATAATCCTGCTCTACATTCAAAACAGAAGACATTTTTGCATCTACTATATTTTGAGTAGATGAATATCCTTGTATCAGATTAGGACTATACTCTTCAAGCTTATTTCTTAGTTTTATTGGTGGAAAATAGGGATTTGTTACAAAATTAAAATCCAAAATATCAAAATCCCATAATCCGCCGAACATTTCACTTAATTTTTTGTATTTTTCTCTAGGAGATGAAAATAATACTTCAGCTTTATAAATATCTGCTATAGTATCTATCTCAAACCATTTAATATCTTTAATAATATATGCTTTTAATTTAGAATAGTCCATTTGTGATAAAATTTTTAATATAACTTCATAATATTTTGATAAAGGTTGTGTTTTAATATAAAGATCTAACATAGGTAAAAATTTTTTTCTCCAAAAATCAATAGAAAATTTATATACATTTACCGTTTTATATAATTCTGCGTACTCATTATTATCCTTAAAATCGTATAATATAAAATCAATAACTTTACGATTAGTATCTATCTTTACTACTGTACCATCCATCCACTTTTCTTTCTTATCAACAACAACCAGATTTTTATCTCTACATGTGAGAATCTTGTTTATTAGTTGTGGTTCAAAAATTAAATCTGATTCGATTAAAATAAAATCTTTATATATTTCATTTCTTGCTAACCACAAGGAATAGATATTGTTTGTTTTATTGTATTTTTTATTTTCTACAAAAGTAATATTTTTGAATTTATTGAAATAATACTTTTCTACGAAAGAAATTATATTATTCTTCTTATATCCTACAACAATTATTACATCTTGAATATTATTTTGCACTAAACTATCCAAAATATAGCTTAATATGGGTTTTCCGTTAATATCTATCATGGCTTTAGGTCTATTCTTTGTATAAGGTAATAATCTGTAACCTATTCCAGCAGCTAAAATAACAGCTTGAAAATTACTCAATTATTACCCTCCAAATTTTAGTCTCCATACTATTATAGCTGCTTCTAAGGCTATTTTTCTACTCATTTTTGATGAGCCTCCATTTCTTTCATAAAAAATAATAGGAATTTCTGTTATCTTACAGCCTTTTTTATATAGTTTGTAAACCATCTCTATTTGAAATGCATAACCATTTGATTTAATTTTATTTAAATCTATTTTTTCTAAACATTCTTTTTTGTAGACTCTATATCCACTGGTAATATCCGAAAACTGTTTTAAACCTAAAATAGTTGTAGCATACCAGTTGCCAAATTTAGAAATAAGTAATCTTTTAAAATCCCATCCTACAACGCTAATAGTGTTATTTATATAACGAGACCCTATAACTACATCATAACCTTCTTTTAACTTTTCTATAAATCGTGGTATATCTTTTGGGTCGTGAGATAAATCTGCATCCATTTCAAAAAAAATATCATAACCTTTTTCAATACCCCATTTAAAGCCTGCAGTATATGCCGTTCCTAATCCCATTTTATAAGGGCGTTGTATTAAAAAAACTTTATTATCAAATTCAGGATATGTTTTAACGATTTCTGAAGTTCCATCTTGAGAGTTATCATCTACAACTAAAACGTGAATATTTTCAAAGTTCATTAAACTATCTAAAACTTTCTTTATATTTTCTACTTCATTGTATGTTGGTAAGATTACTAATCCTTTCACGACAAAAGTTCCTCTACAGCTTTTATAACTTTATTAGGTTTAATATCATTTAAGCATTTATATTTTTCATCTATTTTACATTCAAGTGGTTTAGGGGAATAATAAAAGCAAGGAGAACATGGTAAATCCATTTTTATAATTTTATGTTTAACATTCCAAGGCTTTACCCAAACAGGATTTGTTGGTCCAAATATTCCAATTACAGATATGTTTATCGCACCTGCCAGATGCATTAACCCAGAATCGTTAGATATAAATAAGTCTAAATGTTTCATAATACTTGCAACTTCTCTGATAGATTTATCAGCAACTAAGACTACGTTATTGAATTTCGCATTTTCTTTGATAAAAAGATTCTCTTCCATTTCTTCTTCTGTTCCAAAAAGAAAAAAAGTAAAGTCTTTAAAATAATTGATAACTTCTAAAAAGTATTCTTTTCTCCATCTTTTACTTTGGTGGTTCTTAAAACTACTACTTCCAGTATGGATACCAACTTTTATAGAGTTATCGTATGAAGTTAAGAATTCTCTTCCTATATTTATTTCTTCTTCAGTTAGATAAATTTTTAAATTGGGAATGTTTTCTTTATAGTTTATTCCTAAAAGGGTTAGTATTCTTATATTTTCTTCTACACAGTGCAGATTATAATCTTCTTCAATTTTCTTGGTTAATAAAAAATCAAAGATTAAAAACTTACTATTTTTGTACTTAAAACCAAGTCTGTTTTTGGAAAATGTAAGAAAAGAGAAAATGTTGTAATCTCTTCTGTTTGATGGAAAGAAATTTATGGTAATATCATATTTAAAAGAAACATTTTTCAGAATATAGAGTATAGACTGGATTTTACTTTTATTTAGTAGTGGATAATAGATTACTTTATCTATGTTTGGGTTGTTTTGATAAATCTCCATTATAGGTTTTTTAATTGTAAAGACATCTATTATCCAATCTGGTTTATTAGCCTTCAAAACTTCTAAGGCAGGAGTAGTCATTAAAGCATCTCCTATCCCAAACTGAGGAGCTATTAATACCTTCATGCCATATACAACCCTAAAATCCACAAACTAAAAAAAGATACAAAAGCTAACAATCCCCAAAATATATTAAAGACATTTATGTTTTCACCTAATCCTTTCCAGATTAAAAATATTACAGATGAAATCCAACCTATTAATGAAAAGCCGACGATAAAACTCCAAAAATATGATGGTGTGTTATCATACATTAATAATTTGATTTGATTCTTATAAAGTGTATTAAAGTCAGATTCTTTGTAATCATTAAATTCCCAACTTATCATTTCTTTGGCTCTAAGGGAAGCTATAATTGGAATAATTTCATCTAAAATTTCTTTATATGGTTGATATATGCTTTTTATTTGTATAAGACTAGTTCGTAAAGTTTCGTAGCAGTATAGTTTTTCATCGTTGATAGAAAAATTTTGGCATTCCTTTTTTAATTCATCAACAGCAATCTTATTAAATGGACTAAAGGGTACACAGAACAGAATTACTTTTTCCAATGATTTAACTTTTTCTAAACCTTTTTGGTCTTTTGCTATTGTAATGAATTTATATTGTGTATATAAACTCCTTAATAGTAATGAGATTAAAACCATTATAACTATAAATAGTACAACTTTTTTATTCATTTATTCCTCCGGTAAAAGATAAGACTGTTTTGGGTCGTTATAGGCTCTTAAGGCTTTATAGATTTCTATAAATGATTGATTTTGCGGAGATTCGTATATCTTTAACTTAAAAGGTGCTAAAAATCTACCATAAGAAATAGATGCATCAACATTAAGCTCATTAAGTTTGAGCGTTGGAACTACACTACTTGCTAAGACTAAATATGCATTTGAAAAGAAATTACACATTTCGAAAGTAAATGGATCATCAACATTATGGCTTAGACATACATCTGTTGATAAGAATTTTGCCTTTTCTAAATTTATTTTATTATACCATTCAGAAGGCGTGTTATCATTTTTGTTTACATAGAAAAATGTGTATAAAAAGGGTTTTACTTCAACAAAGTTATACAATGGATGTTGAGGAGCCAGTGCCACTGTAGATATGAATCTTTTTTCATCCATAACTTTGATTGAATCTCCTGCAAAAAATTCAGGTATTAAAGGTTTATAAATTTCTTTTGGTTTACAACCTTCTACTCTCCATTGGATACTATTGTAATAATGAGATGTTATATGACAAACATCATCTCTATACCTTCCAACTATTTTTAAATACCATAGCTCAAAAGTGTGATTATCTCCGTAGGTACTAACTAATGATGATACAGGACTGTAAGATAATAAATCTTTTGCGTGGTAGTAAGGAACCCAGTTATTAAAGTGGTTTGTTTCTACAAATCTTGAAAATAAAAAAGTAAAAGGAAAAAAAACAAGAATTAATAAAATCACATTATAAACAAAATAAAAACCTTTTTCTTTTAAAAGCTCAAAAAATACATACATAGCGTAGCAGTATATAATTGTAAAAAAAGCCAAGGCTGGTAGAAAATATTGATTCCCTGATACATAAACTGTGGCTAAATCTAAAACTTTACTGCTTAATGTGATTTTACCCAATATAATGGAGTAGAAGAAAAACGATGTAAATAAGAATAAAAACAACTTCTTATTACTTCTGTAAATAAGATAAAAACCTATAAATACTAGTAGCACAAATACATAAGAAAAATTAACACTAAAAAGATAAAAAAGATTTTTTAAAGTATAAATATAGGAATCAATATTACTAACTGCATTTTTTGTAGCATCTACTGAAGAACTGTCTCCGTAAAACTTTCTAAGAATCATGGCTGTAAATCTTTCAATAGTATCAGCTTTGTGAGCAGCAGAAAAACTATCTTTTATGCTTCTTATATACAAATGTAAGTTAACAGAAAAACCAATAATAAAAAATAAAAAAGATAATGGAATTAATCTAATAAACTGTCTCCAGTAAAACAATCCTAAGACAAATAAAGGTAAGGACATTATTAAAAGTGTGTGATGAATAGAAGAACCTAAACCTAATAAAAAAGCTGACAGATAAACTATTCTTCTGTCTAAGTTATTACTTTTTATAACTTTTATTCCTAGATAAGTAAGGAGAAGTATAACGAATAAATTTAAAGTGTAAAACTTTATAACGACCGAATTGTAGTAAAAAGAATATGAAACAGCCAAAAATGAAACACCAATCAAGCCGTAAATAGATTTATTTGTTAACTCTGTAATAATCAGATATGTTAGATAGAGAGATAAAGCTGAAAATACAACTGTAAGTAAGCCAATTCTTATTCCAATGTTTGCTACAGGTAATAGGGAAAAAAGTTTTGACAACTCAATATAAAAAGGATATCCAGGGGGATGGGCAATTCCAAGTAAATGACTTGCTACAACCAACCCTCCACCATCACCTGTAGAAAACACAGGAAATAATGAAAAAACGTATAAAATTATAATAAAAGCAAGCAATGTATTTATATATATTACTCTACTGTGCATAAAACTCCTTTGTTATTTAAATAACACTTTGCAGTATAGTCTATAATATTGTTTAGTTTTCCAGTTATTGTTCCGTCTGAAACATAACCGTTAGGATCACAATTTATAGACCCCGATATATTTATTTGGAGATTTCCGTTAGGAACAGTAGTATTTTGACAATTTTTTAGTGTAGTTATATCTATTGGCGTAGTTGCATTTAAATTTAATTCCTGGCATGCACCGGCTGCATCGTAAGCACAAGCTTTAACTACAGGAAGAGCGTAAGAAGTAACTTTAGTTTTGTTCTGATACTTTATATATGTAGGTATAGAGAGACTTGCAAGAATAGAAATTATAGCTATAACAACTATTAACTCTATTAAACTAAACCCCGCCTCCATTTTCATTTTAATTACCTCAAAAGGCAGGCAGAGAGCCTGCCTATAGTAGTTAGATTATTATTGAACAGTACATTTAAATCCACCATTTTGAACACTACACTTAGCTGTATAATCTGTTACGTTTGCTAAAGTCGCTGTAACCTCTCCAGCAGTTAAAGAACCAGTTGCATCACACGTTGGATTTGTTCCACCTATGGTAACATCTCCTCCGGGTGTTGTTGTTGTTGTCTGACAGTTTTTGCCATAAGTTGCGCTGATTGTTAGACTAGTACTAGGGTTTTCTACGCAGTAAGCAGCCAAATCCATTAAACAAGCTCTTGCTATAGGCTCTGCGTAGGATGATACCTTTGCTTTTTTCTGGTACTTCATGTACTGTGGAATGGCAATGGATGCGAGAATTGCGATAATCGCGATTACGATAAGGAGCTCAATGAGGGTGAAACCCTTGTTGTTACTTCTGACTGTGTTTAACATGTCTATTACCTCCTAAGAAATTAATTTATACTATAACTATACATTGAATTTTTTTATTTGTCAATATGTATTCACAATTTTTTCACGAGCTACCTTTTGTAGGAAGCTTCAATAATTGACTTTGTATTGTTTGGTCCTGTAGATATAGCTGTAATTGAGTAAACTTCCCCTTTACCTCCTGGAATAGATTTCGTATAAGCCACACCTGTAACTTCGTATCCAGGTGGTATTTCATATCCTATAAAACATACTGATACAACTGTTTCGTACAAATTTGGATCGTTAGAGAGTTTAAATTTTATTTTTATAGGATTTTGAGCACAACTTCCCAATTGAAGATTAAATTTATTTTGATTTATAAGTGTAGCTGCATAGTTTACTCCAGAAACAGAGGCTTCTCTTGCACTTGTATATGTTTTTATATCTTCAGACACTTTAAATACTTTTGTCATCATGTAATAAATACCACCTAAAACGATTAAAACAATTATAGCAGCAGCAAGTGCGAATATTAACGTAGCACCTTTTTCTCTGTTTTTTAATGTATGTTTTTTAATGGAATTGTCTGCTCTATAATAACCCATCTGTAATACCTCCAATCCGGATTAGTTGAAAAATCAAAAGATGCACATCCTTGATTAGATGTGTAATTTCGTGGATTTTCAGGAGTAGATTGTCTTCCACCAACTTGAACAATCATACATAATTTTAATCCTTGTAATTTTTTCAGATTTTGATATGGATCTGTATCTAAAGTAAAAGTGTCATAAAAGTTATTATCTATACCAATGTATTTAATCTGGAAGTTTAACACACAAGAAATAATAGGTGAAGTTGTTGTAGTACTTTTTTGCAAGTTATAGGTTCCAGGTGCACACTCCTTTGGTAAATTTGTGTTATCCATATAATATTTAACTTTAAAGTAGTTCGGATAATTACTGTTTCCTATATAAAATGCATAACTGTTTTTATAATTAGTGTTAGGACTGCTTGGGTTATAGCTGTAAGATGAATCAATCAATTTTTTTGACGTATTTAATATTAAATATTTTTCAGCTATGTCTGAACAGAGCCTTCCCAAGGTATCATAAGAATTATACATCTTAATTTTTCCATTTATATCTATAAATCCCCAACATCCTGAATTAACCTGATCTGTTGATGCTAAAGATAAAAAAGATACTGTATTGTTAGTACTACATTTAGTCAAAACAGGATTGTCAGCTGATAAATCACAGCCTACACCATCTTTTATCTTTAATTTGTCATAATCCACTCCAAAACCTATGGATTGAAAATCTTTTATAATTTGTTCTACAAAAATGGAAACATCTTGCTCTTTTTTTGCTAATGAACTTTTACTTATGTTTTCCCTAACAACAGTTGTATAAAATGTATAAAAACCTGCCCCAATAATCAGAGATAAAGCGATAACCACCAAAAGCTCGATTATTGTATAACCTTTTTTCATTGGTTATTCTCCTTAAAAAGTACAGTTTGTATGGATTTATATTTTTTCGTAATAGGGTCAAAGTACCACGTTATTACTCCTATTGCTTTTCCAGATTCTAATGATGTTGTCGCAACTCTTGCAACAGTAACAGCGGTATATATTCTAAAATTAGTTATTGATATATTGCTTTTGAATGAGACTATACAATTAGGAATTTTCTGTAAAGCTTGGTTAAGACTTGACATATTACAACTTCCATCAGAATTTGGATATATAGTTAACCAACTGCCTAAATTTGACAAAGGATTTGAAAAATTTTCATTGGTTTCGTAATAAGGATCATAAAAATTAGGAATTGAATCTCCATCAGAATCTTCGTTTGTGAAAGTACAGTTTTCTGTAATACTTCCAGAAGGATTATATACATCGCAAGATGAAAAATCCCAGTTATCATAATAACTTGTTGGTTGTATCTGATTGTAAGGTAAAGAGTCAAAGTATTTAATAAAATTACTATTCATTTGCGAAGCCATATCTTTCATCTTTTGAGATGTTGAATACTGAATGTAAAACAGTATGCCTCTTAAAAAACCAATAGAAACTAATAAAATAATAATAGATGCTATTAAAAGTTCTATTATAGTAAAACCTTTAACATTTCTTAATTGCATGTTATACTCCCATTTTCAACTCTAACTCTACCAAATCTATCTATACAAATTGTTTTATATACGTCAAAGTTATTTTTTAAAACTATAGAACCTAATCCAAGGCCACAGCTTGCATTCCTAGGATAACCTTTTCTATCGAAGAGGAAGTAAAAGTCTGCATTAATAGTTACACCTGATGGTAAAGTTACAGTCCTTACAACTTGATCTGTCCCTTGGTTAAAACTGCAATTGGAATTATTATCAATAAAGATTGTGTAAGTATTTTCGTTTTCATTCCCAAAAATACCTTGAAGATTAGATTTTGATAAAGAGTAAATTTTTACAGTATTTATATCAGCAACAATCATATTAATAGCCTGATTTAATCTTTGATTTGCAACAAATACTAATATAGGTCTTATAACTACAGCCATTAGAATACCTATTATTACCAATACAACTAAAATTTCAAAAATATTATATCCTCTTACTTTTCTATCCATAGTATAAACCCTGGTTTACCGGTGATAGGTTGTTGTGATTGTCTAACAACCACCCCGGATGATATTTGGATAAACTTTTCGTAAGTGTTTGGAGAATTTTGACTTACTGATACTTGGAAAGGATTTCCTCTTGGTGGAATACCAACTCCTAAATTTACAGAAGGATTTATAGTAACTGTTTGACCTACAGATATTGTTCCTGTTACAGCATTTGGTGATAATATTGCCGGATTAGGATAAGCGGTTCCAGATTTATAGTATAGTGCGTAAAGTTTAGAATTTCCTTCATAGGCACAAATATCGTTTGGTGGTATAAATGTCATGAAGTCTATTATACTTCCAAAGACTAAACTTTGGGATATAACCCCTTCATTACTTAATTCCTTATACCATCCTTTATCAACTTCCGCTGGAGTATTTCCTTTAGCTGTGTAAACTACATCTTTATTACTACATCCCGTTGAATCGCATATACAAACTTTTTTAACTTCTACTACGGTAGCTTGGATATTTTCGTTTGTAGTATCTGTGAAATCTGATTTAGTAAATGTTGTACTGCAACTTCCATTCCAACATGGATCTTTAAAGCCTATAAAGTAATTTTTATAACTTAATGTTTTATCATCCTCTGTTAGATATCTTCCTGTACCAAAGAATACCCAGAGATTTCCTTTTTCATCTTTTGTAAAGTTAGGTGCAGCTGTGACAGGTGGTGTATGGTTATTATTAGTAAATGTTTCCATATCAACAGCGTTAGAAAGTGATGCTGATGAAAGACCGTTTTTTATAACTAATCTGTAAAATTGTCCCCAGTTATTCCATACATTTCCTTGTTTCTTTAATCCATAGAGTCCAAAGTATATAGTGTCATCTGAATAGTCATTATCAACGTCAACTGGAAAAGTGTCACCCACTGCTGTTACAGTGTTATTTGGTAAAGGTATGGTAATTTCATTGACTTTATTTCCAGTTTTTAAATCAAAAAAGTAAATTTTAGGATTATTGACAAATTTTGAATTTGAGTCTGGTTTAGGGTCATTTGGTCCTGTTCCGACTACAACATACCAATTTCCGTTTTTGGTGGCATCACCTAATCTTATTACGGATGGATAAGATAAGACCAAAGTATTATCTGGCAGGGTTATTTCCCATAAAACTGTTGGTGTTGAAGCTGAAGGATTTTTTAGCCAGTCTGTAATATCGAGAGCAAATAAAGAAGAACTATACGTTGTATTGCCTGCAGTTAAGGCTTTTCCTCCAAATCCCATTGTACCAATTACAATAGTTCTCCAAGAATTAGAAGTTTTGTCGTCATTAGGATTTCCATTTATTGAAGCATCAAAAACTATTACCCTACTATCTAACGTAGGAACATGGCAGTAGTCTTTTCTTCCATACCACAATAAATAAGGTATAGCATTTTTAGGTATAAAAGCAAATTCTTCCTTGCCAATCAAGTTATTTCCGGAATCCGTTGGAGAGTTTTGAAGTTTAACAGGATTATCTGGGTCTGTTGTAGATTGGTCTGTAATAGTCCCCATTCTAAAAAAGTGGAGCATTCCATCATTTGCGCCTTGAATAAGAATACTTGGTCTATTTTTATAATCTTCTGAGTTTACATAACTGTAATAAGTTGAGTCTTGATATCTATAGTCGTAATTATTTAATTTTTCGTTTGATACGACAGCAGGGGTTGAAGTGATGGTATCGCCTAATTTCCAAATTTTGTCTCCTGTCAATCCCGGGCATACATCAGAAATTTTTATTTTCATATTTCTTTTTACATAATCATTAGATAAACAGGTAGAATCAGAAGATAAATCCTCACCTCTTAAAAATCTTATAATACATTGTGTAGTAGAATCGTTTATTGAATTATCGGAAGAATTATTATCAACTAAATCCCAAATATTTTTAAAATCGGAAGAGTTTGAAGTAGTGAGTTCTTTTAATGAGTTTCCTGCATTGTAATAAATTCTTCTGTCAGATGGATTACAGTTTCCAAGCCAACAGCTGCTATCAAATACGGGAATTAAATTCACTAAATCTTTTGTTCCTGTTGAAGTACATGTAGAGGTATCTGTAAGAATAGCAGCTTTGGTTTGATTGTAATTGTAATCAAAATATATTTGGAAAATTTTGTCAACGTCGAGGTTTAAAACTTTATTTGAGTTTGTATCCTCCCTATTATCGTTTTTGGGGTCTACCCAATAGGATCTTGAAAAACCAATCCAGTTTATATCTCTTCCTGTAGAGTCTGTATAAGAAGAAAAGAAGAAAGGTTGAATCATTAAGGAAGAAATGGAAGTTTTTGTTGATAATGTAGCAACGGTTGAACCGGAGGAAGCACGCTTTAAAATATCCAGTATAGCATTCAAAATAGCATTCTTTATTTCAGTGGCATCTGAAGCAGAATAAAAAGTATCAGGTTGTCCATTTCCATCTTTATCCCAGTCAGGAGAAGAAGATGGAAGAGGTGTACAGCCGCTACCTTTGCCACTACCACAGTCATCCATGTTGCAAGTATTTTGTGGATATCCAGTCAAGCTATCTGGCCAATTGCGACCATTTATATCAAAAGAACCATACATAGAGACATTTTTTAATGATGTTTCACCTGTACCACCCAAAAACAGACCTATTCCATAGAGAGCTTCAACCCTTGAAGATATACCAGTTTTTTGATTGGTAAAACCTCTTTTGTGGAGCCAGTAAGCTGGCACGACGGGGTCTGCGGAACTTGATTCAAAGCCATAGTCTATTGTGCATTTCCATGCTACACTACCAGGAGGACCTCCATAGTTCCACTGTCCATCCGTTAAAAGTATGACAAAGTTTTTAGCACAGGGGACTAACTTTAGCTCACTACCTTCACACTGATCATTGTTGTTTTCGTTAAAGCACTGGTACATGGGATTTTTCCATTTGTCTCCACTTCCAGATTGTGGATTTAGTCCCCCGTATCCAGGGTTTTCCTGTGCAAAGTAGTTATATGTATCCCAAAGTGCTGGGGCGGTAGGGGTTGCACCAGATGGGTCTTCCACATTTATGTGAGTGATGGCATTCTTGTAAGGGTTCAGGGCATCGTAGTTGTTGGATGAGGTAAAGTCCCCTATGTAAACGCTTGCATTGTTTCTTATCCTATTGCCACTAAAAAACATCACTCCTATGCGTGGCTCTAGACTCAGGTTTTTGAGCTGGAACAGTAGTGCCTGATTTATTCTATCCCAAGGAACTTTTACTTTAGTATCAGTATAAGTTTTAAGAATACATCCATAAGAATCGCAAGAAGTTTGATCACCAGATGTGCCGTAAGATTCAGGATTACATCTTTTTATCTGATAATTCCCTGTGTTTATACCCGTGTTGCAACTGCTGAGCGTTCCACCGGTTAGTGCCCACCTTACCAGGTCTATCCTGCTCATATACAGAAAGTTAAGGCAGGAACCTTTATATAATTTTCCTGTACTAATACCACTCTGCCTTTTTGGACATGTTGACGGGGTTCCACTCGACTCTTCCCAGTAGCCATTAGAGTTGTTATACTTGTAAACTTTATTGGGGTCAAAGTAGCCCTCCTCGGTGCCTTTGTATGTCCATCCGCATCCATTTGAATTATTACAACATCCATATTTACCACTTGTAGGATTGTAAGCACACCAAGACATAGAACCGCTTACGTCAATAACCAGCATAACGTTAGGTGAGATAGCTTGCCCCATAAAAGGTGGCACATAACAATAGCTTTGCATATCAGCAGCTTTAGAAGTAAATGTATATAAAAACATTAAAGCAAAAATTAAGTTAAAGATTCTCCTGTCCATTTCTATTCTCCTATAGAAAACTCAACAATTTTATATTTAGTATTTTTTTCACAAGAACTGCCATCAATAGAAAAGTATATTTTCTTTCCTATAATGTTTCTATTTAGTTTTTTATCGATGGTAAAATATCTTGTACCTTTACAAGAACTGCTTTCAACGTTAATTTTTAATTCATTAGTCAGAGGAAAATAATCTTCTACTTTTCCTACTAAGAATAAATTATCAATAGCTAAAATTTTATAACTTATTAATAAAACTAAAATCAAGAAATACTTTTTCATTATAAATAACTCCTTCCTTTGCTTTTTTAATGTATCTAAAGTATAAACCTTTTTCGTATAAAAATCGTGAAAAGTTTAAATCAGTTGACAGAATTTTTCGTAATCTTCTTTTGTGTCTATGCCGAGGGTGTCTTTTGATGCTTGAAGCACTTTGATTTTGTAGCCGTTGTAAAGTAGTCTAAGCTGTTCTAACTTTTCTACCTCTTCTAACGGAGATGGTTTTAGATTAAAAGAAAAGTCTAATAAAACTTCTTTTCTGTATCCATAGATGCCTATGTGTTTTTGGGGTTTTAGTATGGTTAACATTTTTGAAAAGTCTACATCTCTGTAAAATGGAATAGGACTTCTTGAAAAGTAAAGTGCATAACTGTCTTTGTCTGTTATTACTTTGACTATGTTTGGATTTATGTAGTCTTCTTCCTTTTCTATTGGGTAAGATAAGGTTGCGACTTGGTCTTTTTCAAGGATTTGAAATAATTTTTTTACGTCTTGAGGGTCTACCGTAGGCTCATCTCCTTGAAGGTTTACAACAGTGTTATAGTCTAAATCTTTTAATGCAAAGGCTATTCTGTCTGAGCCACTTTTTAAGTCTGAAGGTGTTAGTATCACTTCTACTGGATAGTCTTTTAAAACATTTTTAAACTCTAAATCATCACACACAACCACAACAGGATAGCCAACCTTTAAAGCATTTTCCACAGTCCAAGCTATAACTGGTTTACCTTTAACTGGTAAAAGTAGCTTGTCTTTTAGTCTTGTAGAGCCTCTACGAGCTGGAATAAATATAGCTTTCTTCATTTCTCTGTAATCTCTAAAGTTATTTTAAAGTTTAACTCTTCTTTAAACGCTGTTAAAAATCCTATACTTAAGCCTTGATTGGTTATGTCTATCGACTTTTCTGACTGGCTAACGGTGTTTATTGGATAGGTAAATATGTCTAACTCTTTGTTAAAGTTAAAAATTATTGTTTTTTGAGTGTAATCATCTTTTAGTTTAAAGGTTGTAGATTTACCGTGATACACAGGCTGAGTTAGATGGTGTGGAAGGTTTGCAAAGTGAAAGTTAAACTCACAAACATAATTTAAAGTGTCTTTGTAGTTAGTCTGGAGCTGTAGGAAAGCTGTTATTTTGTTTTCTTCTACTTTGTAGGTTTTTATTAGGGTTGTGTTGTACTTTTTGTCTTTGTATATTCCTCCTTTTCTTTTAAAGACTATCTCATCTTTCGCATACTCAAGGTTAAATGGCTGATTTGCAAAGTCAGAGTACTCTCTAAAACTACATCTGTAAAAGCTTTCTAAGGTGAAGCTGTCATCTGTGATGTGGTCTATAAATGAGTTTTTTGTGTACCAGTCGTAGATAAGAAGGTCTTTAATGTGCTGTGGGTCTATCTCTAACTGAGCGTTGTGTATGGTTGTTATTCCTTCTTCGGAAGAAGCACACTGTTTTGGGTTTAATAGGTTTTTGTGATAGCCTTCTTTTCTTCTTGTTAGTGTGTTTTGAAAGTTAAACTCTTTATCTTTTAAAGATAGTTCTGTTAGCTGTCCAGACTCTTTTGAGTCAAAGATTAGTATAAGGTTTTGGGTTGTTATCTTTACTTCTTCGTAGCCGTCAAAGTCAAAGTCTTTTACTTGGATTTTTTTAGGTTTTGAAAGTTTTTCAAGCTCTTTATCTGCTTTTATTATGTATTTGTAAGCATTATTTCTAAGGTTTGGTAAGTAAAGACCGCCAAATATTCCGTGCCACAAAACGTCATTACACTGAGATTTTAACAAATTTTCTAAAAAAGCCTTATCTTTTTTGTAGGATCTTCCAGTTGTAGAAAGGTCTAATATTCTTTTGTGAATACGGTTGCTTTCAGGGTACTTGACTAAAAAGTTGTGCCAGATGTTGCCTTTTACAAACTTTTCAAAATGGTTCTGTAATCCGTTTTTTTCTAAAAACTCTTTTAGGTCTTCAAACTCCTCAAAATCTTCTGCAAATAAGCTCCACTCTCCCATCTCTTGGTAAGAGGTTATAGGAAGGTATGCCATTCCTATAGGTTTTTCTTCTTTTATGTAGTCTTGATAGTAGCAGGTTTTTATCTCTTTTTGAGATGATATTACTTCTAAAAATTGGTTTAACCATCTTTCTTGATAAACCCACCAGTGTGTTTTAGGCCACACTCCAAACTTTTCTCCATCGTCAAATATTATTCCAGCTGGATTTGTGCCGTATTTTGAGATTGAGTTTAGATAATCTAAAATCTTCTCTACAGGTTTAAAAGGTATTAAGTATCTTAGATTTTTATCTATTGGAAATAGATTTATTTTGTAGCCATTACTTTCGGTTGTGTAGTAGCCGTAGAGAGCTTCTTTTTTAAATCCTGCTAACAAAAAGTGATAGTCGTCAACTATAACATACTCTATTCCACACTCTACTAAGTCTGGAACTATGCTACTATCCCATACTCTCTCAGTAAGCCATAGTCCCTTTGGGGTCTGTCCAAAGTTTTCTTTTATAAAGTTGTTTAGTTTTTCTATCTGGTATTTTCTGTCATCTGATGGTATCACTGCAAGGATAGGCTCGTAAAATCCACCGCTGAAAAACTCTATCTGTCCGTTGTCTGACAGGTCTTGCATAAGTTTAAACAAGTTTTTATCGTTGTTTTTTATGTACTCAAGAAGCCATCCTGAGTAATGGACTGAAAGTTTAAAGTTTGGATAATCCTTTACCACTTCTAAAAAAGGTTTGTATGCCTTATTAATAGCATCGTCAACTACTTCGTAAAAGTTATCTATCGGTTGGTGGCAGTGAATACCAAACAAAAGTTTAACCATAGCTCTCTCCTTCTACACTATCCAGTCGTAAGTAAAATCTTTCGATATGTCAATGTTTAAAACGCTGTAAACTGGCAGCTTTTCTATTATTTTATCATCTTCTAAAACTGTAAAAGACAAGTCAAAGTTTCTACAGTTAAAGAGGTTTATAGGAATTGCTATCTCAATAACTTTTTTAGTACAAGCCTTTAACCCATTATTTTCATACAACAACGATTGAATTGGAACTATAAACTCTACTTCACAGGTTGACAGTATAGACATTTTTAACTTATAACCTTTGTCTGTTATACTTTCAACTTTACCATCTAACCTTAGGTATAGATACTCTTCATCATAGCCATAGTAAAGTTTTTCTAAGATTGTTTCAAAACTCATTGAAGACAGGTCAAATCTTAAGTCTATCTCTCCACTTTGTAGCCATTCGTAATAGTTAGACACATAACCGTCAATAATAGGTTTTAAATAACCTGTAGGTTGTTTTAAAGTTGGTTGTTTGTATAGCTTTTTTATAGGTTTTAAAAGATTTGTGGGTATTGGTTTTTCTAACTCTTCGTAAACTTTTTGCAGGTTTAATCTAAATAGTAGGTCAAACCTATCTGCGTAATGGCTAAAGTGGTCATCTCCATACCACCAAAACCAATCACTTCCCTGTGCAATAAGTAGATAGGTTTTCGCTTTTTGATAATTTTTACTTTCTTTTTCAGATTCTAAAATTTGTTTTGCTTGAGATAGATACTCCCAAGCAGTGTTTTTCTCAGGATGTCCTATCCAAGTAGAGAAGTTTCCGTATATCCAGCTTCCAGCTTTTATACTACTAAGGTTTTCAATTACTATGGTTTTTTCTAAAACTTCTGAAAATGTTATAACCTCAAGCCAGTCTTGATTTGATAACTCTGTATAAAGTGCATCAAAAAAGTCTTTTCCGTTGTTTTTGTAAAACTCCCAAGCATTCTCTCCATCAAGAATAACACTAACAACTGGATTAAATTCTACTTTTTCGTATATATGTTTTAACCTTGTTATAAAATCTTTCACTGCTTGTTTTTCATCTACATTCTGATATCTAAAACCTATTGCATCTGATAGGTATTTGTCCCTAAAAAATAGATAAACACCTTCGTATTTATAGACTTTATATATGTTTTCTAAATTTTTACTTGCTAAACTGTTATAAAGAACGTCTTCATCGGAAGCTGTCCACTTTACATTATATTGACTAAAAAGCTTTATCGTATCGTTGCTTATACTTCCTTCTGATGGCCAAAAGCCAGAAGGCTGTATTTTAAAAACTTCTTGGTAAAAAGATACTGCATTTTTCACGTGGAGCTGAGCATCGTCTTTAAAACTTACTTTCGTTTTAGGCAGTGTAATGTTTGGTAAAGATTCTTTTGCAGAAGTTAAGTCTATTAAAAGAGGAATAATAGGATGGTAGTATGGGGTTGTTGATATTTCTATTTTTCTATTACTTTGTAGTTTTTGATAAAAAGGTATGATTTCTTTTAAAAACTTGACAAGCTGGTTTATTAAATCTAACTTCTCTTGGTGAGTAAAGCCTGATTTTTTTTCTATAAGGCTTTTTATCAGTTGATTGTTCTCTCTTAAGTAGTTGCCAGCCCAAGAAAGTAAAAATAGGACTTGTAAGTCTATCAGCTCCTGATTTGTAAATTTTGCATTAGATGAGTGTTTTTTTAGGTAAAGTTGATAGTACTTTTCAAATGGTTTTATCATAGTGTTAAGGTTTGCGTTAAAAGATATATCTAAAATGTAGTTTTTCTCTTCTTTTGATAAAGTTTCTACTGGTTTTTTAAAGGTTTTTATTAAATTGCAGGAGTCTGGGTTTTTTATGTATTCATACAGCTGTTTTATTAAAGATGGAACAAGATTAAATGTTGCTTTTATCTTTGGGTATCTGCTTACGTGCCAAGGCATTTCGTAGTAATCTTTTATAGCGTGAAGAAAAACCCAAGGCATTTCAAAGACTTGAGTATAAGGGTTTTTGTAGTAAGGCTGGTGCATGTGCCACAAAAAGCAAAGATACAGCTTCTTCATTGGTTGTAAGGCCATTTTGCTATTTCTTCTTTTTTAGGGTTAAAATTCATTATCTCATCAAAAGTATAAGGACTTTTTAAAGGTAAGTCTTCTAAATCTTTGTCTGTTTCTTGGGCTATCCAGCCAGTAGCATCTTTCCAAGCATCTTCTAAACATTTTTCTATTTTTGATTTTAAAGAAGGGTTTTCTTCAAGTAATCTTTTTATTTTATCTTGTGAAGTTATAATACTTATCCTCCAGCTTTTTGACCTTAAATTTGGAAAATTTTCCCATTTGTAAACGTGAACTAAAAGCCTTGTTATATAACTTGTAAGCTCCTTCTCTATAGACCTTACCATACCCTTTAACTCCTGTAGCAGGTTTTCAAGGTCTAAACTTTCAAAATCCTTTTCTTCTAAAGCCTTTATAGTTTCTATCAACCAGAGATAGTAATCTTCTTCGTAAAGTTTTTTTAAGTCTAATTTTGTTTTTAACATCTTACCTGCCTCTAAAAAGGTTTATAGGTTTAAATCTATGCTTTAACTTTCTTCTATCCACTTTCCTATCTTTTCTACGTACTGATTTATCAGCTCATTGGCTTTTTCTTCTGCACTTGAGTTTACGTAAAGGTGTAGGTTGTCAGAGTATTGGTCTGGAATCATCAGTATCCAAGTCCTTTTATCAATGAATATTTTTACTCCGTCTATAAAGGAAGCTTCTTTGCCTATGGCCTCTTCTGTAAACTTTCTCATCATCTTACCTTTTAGATTTGAAGGACAGGCAACTACTTTGTGAATGAATGTGTGTGGTGGTATGAGTTTTTGAATTTGTGAAAGTTTTAGCTTAGTTTTTCCCATCATCTCAAGGAGTTTGACAGAAGCAAACATTCCATCGTAGCTAAAAGACATATCGGTAAATGCGTAGTTTCCTTCAAGGTTTGCAAAAAAGTAGTAATCTTTTAAGAAGTTTGATTTTAGACCTATAAACTTTCCTCTTTCTATAATAATGTTTTCAAACATCTCATCCATAACTTCTGGAACGTAGACAGGTAGATAAACTTTAACCTGTCTGTTTACTGTCCTATCTATAAGATAAAGGATAGAAAGGAGAGCTGTCTCGTGGGATAAAATCTCTCCCTCATCAGACACAATAACAACCCTTTGACCGTTTGGGTACATTATAAATCCACAATCAATGGATAAAACTCTTACTATCTTTGATATCTCTTGAGCTGATTTTTCGTGAAAGGTTGATATTTGAGATATTTTTTTCTCGTCAAAGTAAGCATTTAGTATAACATTTTCAATAGAGAAGGTATTTATAATATCTGGATACACTATAGAAGTTGAGCCGTTTAAAAGGTCAACTATTATTTTAAACCTGCTACTTTGAATTATTTCTTTATCTATTAATGATAAAAACTTTTCTTTGTAGGATTTTATAGCCATAGGGTCGTCTTTTATCTCTCCAATCTGGTTGTAGTTTACTCTTCTAAAGTTTTCTCTGAAGAATATTCTTTCTATAGATTTTTCTGTGTTTGTATCTATTGGTAATCCTTCACTGTCAAAAAATAGTATCTCTGTTATAGACGGATTGTCTGGAGACTGTCTAAAGTGGACTCCTGCAACCGCATCACTTTTTGAAAGTAAGTATCTCATAACAGGAAGTGGCATAAGTTTTAGGTCAACTACGTCTAATCCAGCTCCAAGTAGTCCACCTAAGAAAGACCTTTTAAGCATTCTGGAAGCTCTGTGGTAATCCCTTGACATAAGTATGGTTTTTCCTGCAGGTAAGATAGACCCAAAACTTGCAGCAAGCTTTGCTGCCATTTCGTTAGAAAGCTCTATATTTGTTCTTCCTGATACTTTCCCTCCTTCAAATATAGAAGCCTTCCATTTATCTCCCCATATTAGATTACTACTTATAATTGCACCTTCCTCTATAAGTTTGTTTGGCCATACTATCACATCTTTTTCAAAGTGGACGTTGTCTTTTACTTCTGTTCCTTCTGCTATAATTACGCCGTGTTCAGCTTTAACATTTTTACCAATTTCTACATTATTACAGATAACTGCGTTGTTTAACTTTGTGTTATCCCCTACTTTACAGTCCCACCATATAACGCAGTCTTTTAAATAAACGTTATCTCCTATCTGTGTATTTTTACCTATAACCACATTTTCAAGATAGCAGTTATTACCTATCTTTACTTCTTCATCTAATACTACTTTTCCGTTTATCGTTAAATCTTTTGGTAGTTCTTTAGTTTTTGTGTATAAAACTCCACCGTTTAGTTTTATCCTCTCTCCTTCTACATCTAACTTAACTTTGTCTGTAAGAATGTCTTTATTAACCTCTCTGTAGCTTTCAGGGTTTCCTACATCTCTCCAATAACCCTTTGCATTGTATCCATAAAGTGTTATACCTTCTTTCATAAGTTTAGGGAAAAGGTCTTTACTAAAGTCAAACGGTATGTTGTCAGGAATGTAATTTAAAATTTCTGGCTCTATTACGTATATTCCTGTGTTTATAGTGTCGCTAAAAACTTCTCCCCAACCTGGTTTTTCCAAAAACCTAAGTATTTTTCCATCTTTATCTGTTATAACAACCCCAAACTGAAGTGGGTCTTCTACTGAGGTTAAGGTAATGGTTAGTTTTGAGCCAACCGCTTGATGAAATCCTATGATTTCTTTTAAGTCAAAGTCTGTTACTAAATCTCCACTTATAACTATAAACCTTTCATCAAGATATTTAGATGCTTTTTTTACAGCTCCTGCTGTGCCGTAATCATCATCTGGAAGGACATAGTTTATCTTTATTCCAAACTCTGAGCCATCTTTAAAGTAGTTTTGAATAACCTCAGGTTTAAAGTACAAAAGTATCACAATCTCTGTAATTCCTACAGATTTAACCTTTTTTATTATGTGCTCCATCATAGGTTTATTTAAGATAGGAAGCATTGGTTTTGGTATGCTGTTAGTTAGAGGCTGGATTCTTGTGCCGAATCCTCCTGCCATTATGACTGCTTTCATCTTATTCCCCCTGTATGTATTCACAATAATTATAACCAAATAGATGAGATTTTTCATATTTAATTTTTCATAAAAGTATTAGAATATTTTAATAATTTTAAAAAGTGTGGAGGAAATATGTTTTTAGATAAAGAAACTTACAAAAAGATACACATATCTGTAAAGGAGCTGAAAGAGAAGATAGATAAAGGAGAAGATTTTATACTTTTGGACGTTAGAGAGCCTCAAGAGTATAACTTTTCAAGAATAAAAGAAAAAGAAGCAATGCTTGTTCCTCTCATGAGTTTACCTCGTGTTATAAACAGCCTTCCAAAAGATAAAGATATATACGTTTTTTGTAGAAGTGGAAACAGAAGCCTTCAAGCAACTTTATGGCTTTTACAAAACGGATTTACAAGAGTAAAAAACGTAGAAGGTGGAATTCTTGCTTGGTCTAATGAAATAGACCCAACAGTGCCAAAGTACTGATATTTAAATCAAATAGAGAGTTTTTGATAGTTGTCTTTGTTTAATAAATTTTCAAATATATCAAAAACTTCTTGAATGTTTATAGGTTTTTCTAACAGTAAATCTGATATGTTTAAATCTTTTTCTTTTTTCTTTAGATATTCAAATCTTTTCTTTATAACTTCTTCATTTAATAATTTATTTTTCTTTAAAATATTCATAAGATTAGGAGAATTTTTGAAAACTTCTACAGTGTCAATTATATCTCTAATTTTTAAGCTTTCAGGTCTATAAAAAAGCTTCTTTGCTATTATTTCCTCTGGTTGTTCTATGTAAATCTCTTTTGAATCAATTTTTACTTTTTTAGGTTTTAAACCTGTTAGATTAGGTGCAACTATAAAATCTATTTCTTGACTGTTTAATTTTAACTTTATAAAGTTTGCTTGTTCTATATATTCTTTGCTTATCTCTTCTGCTTTTTCATTTAATCTTGGAGAAAGCCTTGTAAGTAGCTGTGGATTTTTTAAAAAAATATCTACATCTCTGCTTTTTCTATGATGAAAATAAAACATAAGAGCAGTTCCACCCCCAAAAGCCCAATCGTCTGTATTTATATTTGCTTCTTCTAATATATCTACTGCCAGATTTAGCAATTCTTTCCAATCTATTTCTTTCATACCTCAAAAAAATCCTCTAAGTGCAGATTTTTTAAGCCTCTTGGTTTTATATACTTTTCATAATACTCTTTTAGATTTTCTATTGATATATCGTTAGCTATCATCCATTCAAATAGTTCTTTAGTTGGTATCTCTGTAAATAACACCTCTATTCTTTCGTCTTGGATATCTTTCATCTCTTTAATAGCTTTTGCAAAAACTTTATCATCTATTTCTGTTTTGTAAGCATTGTTAATTGTGATTAGTTTCATCTTCTTAAATATCTTCCTTTCTGATTTTTACGCTTAAAGCGTGAGCTTCTAAACCTTCTGAATTTGCCATGTTTATTGCGTGGTTTGCTACTCTTTCAAAACCTTCTTTTGACACGTATATTACAGAACTTCTTTTTACAAAGTCATAAACTCCAAGTGGAGAAGAGAACCTTGCTGACCTTGAGGTAGGTAAAACGTGGTTAGGTCCAAGAATGTAATCTCCAAGAGGCTCTGTTGAGTAATGTCCTAAGAATATGGCTCCTGCGTGTTTTATTTTGTTGAGTAAATCAAAAGGATTTTCTGTAACTATTTCTAAATGTTCAGGGGCAAGGTAGTTAGCAAGTTCACAGGCTTTTTCTAAATCTTCAACTATAAAAGCATGCCCATAATTATTTAAAGATTTTTCTGCTATCTCTTTTCTTGAAAAAGCTTTTAAAAGTTCGTTATATAGATAGTCTTTGACGTTTTTTGCAAGTTCTTCTGATGTTGTTATAAGGATTGATGCTGCAAGTTCATCGTGTTCTGCCTGAGATAAAAGGTCAGCTGCAACCCATTTGTAGTTAGCGGTTTCATCTGCTATCACCAATATCTCTGAAGGTCCTGCTATCATATCTATATCTACTACACCAAAAACATTTTTCTTTGCCAAAGCAACGTATATATTTCCCGGTCCAACTATCTTATCCACTTTTTTAACAGTTTCTGTTCCATAAGCCATCGCTGCAACAGCTTGGGCTCCTCCTATTCTGTAGACTGTATCTATTCCACATATAAATGCAGCTGCTAATGTATACTTATTAGGATTTGGAGAACATATTACGATTTCTTCTACTCCTGCTACTCTTGCAGGAACTGCGTTCATTAAAACGCTGGAAGGATAGGCAGCCTTACCTCCGGGAACGTAAAGACCAACTCTTTCAAGTGGAATAACTTTCTGTCCTAAAATCATACCATCTTCTTCTTTGAAGAAAGATTTTTCCTTTTGAAGCTCATGAAACTCGTAAAGTCTCTCGTAAGCTACCTCAAAAGCCCATCTTACTTCTTCTTCAATCTCATCGTAGGCTCTTTCCAACTCTTCAAACGGTATTATTAAATCTTCTGGATTTATCTTTATCTTATCAAACTTCTCTGTATACTCAACAAGAGCTTCATCTCCTCTTTCTTTGACGTTTTTTATAATCTCTTTAACAGCAGTTTCGTATAAATCTGTTTCAACATCAGCCCTTTTTATTAAATACTGAACTTCTTCAACTTCTTTAAAGTACCTTCCTCTTAAATCAACTATTTTCATTTTTAGCTCCTTTTTTTACTTAAAAATACAGACCCAGAACCAACATATGTACTTGACTAACCTATACTTATTTCCAGGCCACTTTAAGAATGGTTTCATAGTGGTATATATTATAATATATCTTATGGAAAAGTTTGAGTTATCAATTAGACCAAAATCTTTAGATGATTTTATCGGACAAGAGGAAGTAAGAAGACAGCTTAAAGTTTTTATAGAAGCTGCAAAGTTAAAAGGTAAGCCTCTTGACCACGTTATTCTCTCAGGACCTCCAGGTCTTGGTAAGACAACTTTAGCCTCAATAATAGCTAATGAGATGGGAAGTAATATAAAAATAACCTCAGCTCCTGTTTTAGAGAAAAAAGGAGATTTAATAGGACTGCTTACTTCCTTAAAAGATAAAGATATTCTGTTTATAGATGAGATACACAGACTGTCTCCAACACTGGAAGAGATACTATACTCTGCTATGGAAGATTTTAAGGTTGACGTTATTATTGGAGGAGGGTCTGGAAGGAAAGGAAGGTCTGCAAAAGCAATCAGACTTGATTTAGCAAAGTTTACACTTATAGGTGCAACTACAAGGGTTGGTATGCTTTCTTCTCCTTTGATGTCAAGATTTGGAATAGTTTTAAACCTTGATTTTTACGATGAAGATTCTTTATCAAAGATAATCCTAAGGACTGCTAGTCTTAACAACATTCCAATCACAGAAGAAGGGGCTTTAGAGATTGCAAAACATTCAAAAGGTACTCCTAGAATTGCCAACAAGCTTTTAAGTAGGGTTTACGACTATGCAGTAATCCACGGAAGTAAAGTTATTGATAAAGAAGTTGCAAATCAGGCTTTAAGATTTTTATCCATTCAGGATCTTGGAATAGACAGTTTAAGTTTAAAGTATTTAAAAACCCTTGTTATTCAGTTTAACGGTGGACCAGTAGGACTAAATACCATCTCTTTTGCTATTTCAGAAGATAAAAGAACAATAGAAGAAGTTATAGAGCCTTACTTGTTAAAGATAGGTTTTATCAAAAGAACGGCGAAAGGAAGAGTAGCCTTAAAACCAGCTTTTGAGTTTTTAAATTTAGATGATAATACTTAACTCATCAGAAATCGGAAAACCAATTGAAGGGAAATTCCTATACAGAAAAAATAGATTTGTTGGTGTTTGTCAGGTAAACGGAGAAGTGGTTGAATGCCACATATCTGACACTGGAAGATTAAAAGAGATTCTAACAGAAGGAAGGGAAATTTTACTATTAAAAAGCAGTCAAAATAATAAGCTCCTTTATAAACTCCTTTCAGCTAAAATGGAAGAAGGTTTTGTTTTAGTAAACACTTCTATTCACTCTAAAATAGGAAAAAAAATCATAGAATTAGGACTTCTTGGTTTTAAACCTAAAAAAATAAAGTCTGAAGTAGTTTACAAAGACAGTAGAATAGATTTTTTAGTTGACGAGAGATTATACATTGAGCTAAAAGGTTGTAATCTTTTGGTAGATAAACAGTGTTTATTCCCTGACGCTCCTACAACAAGAGGTTTAAAACATCTAAAACATCTTATAGAGATAAAAAAAGAAGGTTATGAATCTGCTATTATGATTTTATCATTAAGAGAGTGTAAAACCTTCCTTCCAAATATCGAGACCGACCCAGACTTTTCTAAAATGTTTGAAACAGCCCTAAAAGAAGGTGTAAAATTTTACGGTTTTAAAGTGAAGTTTGATAAAGATTTTAACATCGTTTATAACGGAAAGTTAGAGGTTGATAAAAAACTATGGAGCTGGCTAAAGAAATCTTCTTCGTGATGAACATTATAGGTATAGTTGCATTTGCTATGAGTGGGTCTTTAAAGGCTATAAAGGAAGGTTTAGATTTACTTGGTATTACAGTTTTAGGTGTAATGACTGCACTTGGTGGTGGCATCACAAGAGATTTACTCATAAACACAGTTCCAAACGCTTTAAAATCGTTAACGGATATGAGCGTAGCTCTTTTAGGTGTATGGCTTGCAATAATAATGTACAAGGTAGCAAAAGGGGATATAACAAATAAGTATTATATACTCATTCCAGATGCTATTGGTTTATCAGCTTTTACAACGACAGGAGCTTTAATAGCTTACAACGCAGACGTTTCATTCTTTGGTGTTGTTATACTTGCAACTTTAACAGGAGTAGGAGGAGGAATAATAAGCGACCTTTTACTGGGAAAAGTGCCTTCAGTTTTAAGAGATGACTTTTACGCAAGCTGTAGTATAATTGGAGCTATAGGATTTTACATAACCATAACTCTTACCCAAGACCTTACAGTTTCTGCCATCGTTTGTAGTTTAATAGTCTTAATGATTAGGATAGTGGCTATACTTTACAACTGGAGACTTCCAAAGTTCCAATGAAGTTAAAAACGTTGTTTGAAGAATTAGTCAACATATTAAAAAAAGCAGACATAGAAAATCCTCAGCTAGAAGCTCTAATAATAATTCAAGAAATCCTTAAGATTCCAAAACATAAAGTCTTTTTAGACTTAGATTTAGAAGTTAAAGATTACCAAGAAGCTGTAAAAATAGCGACAGAAAGGTCAAAAAAAATACCCCTTGCATACTTAATTAAAAAGAGAGAGTTTTTCGGACTTGAGTTTTACGTAGAAGAAGGCGTTTTAATTCCACGCCCTGAAACAGAAATATTAGTTGAGAAAGTTTTACAAAAGTTGGGAAACTTGAAAAATCCAGTAGGACTTGAAGTAGGAGTAGGAAGTGGTTGTATATCAGTATCTTTACTACACAGTAAAAAAGATTTAAAAATGTATGCCTTGGACATATCAGAAAAAGCTTTAAAGATAACAAAGATAAATGCAGAAAAATACAATCTTTTAGACAGACTTACGTTAATAAAATTTGACGTTATTAAAGATGATACAAAAGATTTAAACTTAGATAAACTTGATTTTGTAGTTTCAAATCCCCCTTACGTATCAGAAGATGAGTATGAAAACCTTCAAGAAGAAGTAAAAAAAGAACCAAAAGAAGCTCTAATATCAGGTAAAGTTGGGACAGAATTTTACGAAAAGATAGTAGAGAAGTTTAAAGATTATCTAAAAGAAGATGGATTTTTTGCCTTTGAAATAGGAATAAATCAGGCAGAAAAAGTAAAAAGTATTTTAGAAAAAATTGGATTTAAAAATGCGAAAGTTTACAAAGATCTTGCAGGAATAGATAGAGTTTTAATTGCAAGTAAAATATAATATTTGAGGTAAGAAAAGATGATAAAGGAAGAGATAAAGTTGAAAGAGGCTTTGATAGTTGAAGGAGGACACAAGTTAGAAGGGGTCTTAGAAGTTTCAGGTGCAAAAAATGCAGCTCTTCCAAATATGGCTGCAACAATCTTAACAGATGAAGAAGTTGTAATAGAAAACCTTCCAAATTTATTAGACATACAAACAATGGAAAAATTACTTACAAACATTGGAGTTAAAGTAAATCACATAAAAGAAAAAACTTACAGCTTTAAGGTAGATAATATCACTTCTCTAACAGCTCCCTATGATCTTGTAAGTAAAATGAGAGCTTCAATACTTATTCTTGGTCCTATGCTTACAAGGTTTGGATATGCAGAGGTTGCTCTTCCAGGAGGATGCTCTATAGGAACTCGTCCAGTAGACCTTCATCTAAAAGCGTTAGAAAAGATGGGAGCCCAGATAACTTTAGAACACGGATACATAAAAGCTTACGCTCCAAAAGGATTAAAAGGAGCTCACATTTTCTTTGACAAGATAACAGTTACAGGAACAGAAAACATAATGATGGCTGCAGTTTTAGCAGAAGGTAAAACCGTTATAGAAAATGCCGCATTGGAGCCAGAAGTAGTAGATTTAGCAGAAATGCTAAAAAAAATGGGAGCAAACATAAAAGGAGAAGGCACCCACAGAATAGAAATAGAAGGGGTTAAATCTTTAAAAGGAACTTACCACACTGTTATTCCTGACAGAATAGAGGCAGGAACTTTTGCAGTTTTATCAGCTTTAACAGATGGAAAGATAATTATAAAAAACTATCCAAGCCACTACCTTGAATACGTTGATGAAATTTTAGAAAAGATTGGAATATCTGTAGTTAAACTTTCTGATAACGAAGTTATTATAAAAAGAAAAGATACATTAAAACCAGTTAATGTAGAAACAAAGGAGTATCCTCTATTCCCTACAGACCTGCAAGCTCAATTTATGACCTTACTTTGCTTTGCTGATGGAGTGTCAGAGATTACAGAAAATATTTTTGAAAACAGGTTTATGCACGTACCAGAGTTAAACAGGCTTGGAGCTGATATAGACATAAAAGGCAAAACCGCCATTGTCAAACCTGTTAAAAAATTTAGTGGAGCTCACGTAAAAGCTACAGATTTAAGAGCAAGTGCTGCAATGGTAATAGCTGGTTTGGTTGCAGAAGGAGAAACAACAATCCACAGTATTTACCACTTAGACAGAGGCTATGAACACATAGATGAAAAACTAAAATCAATAGGTGCAAAAATAAGAAGAGAGGTTATAGAAGAATAGGAAGAAAGAAAGTTTTCTTTAAAATAACACTTTTTTGTCTAATAATAAGCCTTTTTCTAACAAGTGTTTATATGCTGTTAGATAAGTACTTTCCTTCTTCTGACTTAGACCTTTCTTTTATAGGACTTTTGGGACTTACAATTTTTCTACCGTTTTTTATTTTCAAACCTTCTTACATAAAAAACTGTTCTTCTACGATTTTTTTTATCGGACTTTTAGTATACCTGCCAATGGTAGTTATAAAATTTGATATAATTAATCTATTAATAATCTTATTTTACATTAACTTTATTAGTTATATTCTATGTAATAGGTTAAGGAGGAAGCTTGAAGAAAGAGATTAAACAAAAAATAGAAGATATCTTAAAAAAAGAAGGACTGTTCTACCCTGAAATAGAAGACAAAATAAAGGTTGAACCACCAAAAGAGGAAAGCTTTGGAGATTTAGCAACTAACGTAGCATTTTTACTAACAAAACATTTAAAAGAAAAACCCCAAGACATAGCAGTTAGAATCAAATCACTCCTTGAAAAAGACCCAACCTTTAGTAAAGTAGAAGTCTTAAATGGATTTATTAATCTATTTTTATCAGACAGTTATTATCATAGTGTTGTTAAAAAGGCAGTAGAAGAGGGAGACAGATTTGGAGAAAGTAAAGAAAAGAATAAAGGAAAGATAAACATAGAGTATGTAAGTGCAAACCCAACTGGACCCCTTCACCTTGGACACGGTAGAGGAGCTGTAATAGGAAATCTTCTGTCTAACATGTACTCTTACATCGGATACATAGTAGAAAGGGAGTTTTACATAAACGATGCAGGCAACCAGATAAAAAAGTTAGGTCAGTCAGTTTATGCAAGGTTTAGAGAGATAGAGGAGCCAGACTATCCCTTCCCAGAAGATGGCTATCACGGAGAGTATATAAAAGACATTGCAAAAGAGATTTATCACTACGAAAGGGAGAAAATTTTAAGTATGTTATCAGAAGAAGACGCTATAGAGTTTTGCGCAGAGTATGCAAAAAATTACCTTTTAGATAAGATAAAAGAAGACTTAAAACTTATAAACGTAGATTTTGATATATGGACAAGTGAAAAAAGTCTTTACCAACATGGTAAAGTAGAACAAGCGTTAAAATTCTTAGAAGAAAAAGGAATGATTTACGAAAAAGATGGTGCATTGTGGCTTAAAACTTCTACTTACGGAGATGAAAAAGACAGAGTTATAAAAAAATCAGATGGAAGTTATACATACTTTGCAGCTGATATTGCATACCACTACGATAAGTACGAAAGAGGATACGACTTTATTATAAATGTTTGGGGAGCTGACCACCACGGCTACTTCCCAAGATTAAAAGCAGCTGTGATGGCTTTTGGAGTTAAAGAAGACTGGATAAACGTTGTTTTTATTCAGCTTGTTAAACTGTTTAAAAACGGTGAAGAAGTTAAAATGTCAAAAAGGTCTGGAGATTTTATCACTTTAAGAGAATTAGTTGAAGAGGTTGGAAAAGATGCAGTTATATACTTCTTTGCGTCAAAAGACCCCAATACCCATTTAAACTTTGATATAGACGTTGCTCTTACAAAATCCAACGAAAACCCCGTTTACTACGTCCAGTATGCCCACGCAAGAATATCAAGCGTATTTAGAGAAGCAAAAGAAAGATTTGACTTTGACCCAGAAAAAGAGTTTGAAGCTGACTTATCATTACTTATACAAGAAGAAGAAAAAAGCATTATGAAATTTTTATCAAACTTATCTCAAGAAGTAGAAGAAGCAACTTTAAAAAAAGAGCCTCATAAAATAACTTTCTTAACTTACGAGCTTGCATCAAGGTTGCATAAGTATTATTACCACCATAAATTTTTAATAGAAGATGACGAAAAGTTAATGAAGGCAAGACTATACCTTTTAAAAGCTGTTAGAAATGCACTTAGAACTTTATTTAAACTTATGGGAATAACTCCTGTGGAGAGAATGTAATGGAAGACAGAGATTTAAAGTCAGCTGTAAAACAGATAAAACAGAAAAAGAAAAAAGAAACATTAGAAAGACTGATAATATTTTTATCTGGATTACTTATAACACTTGTATTTATAGCTATAGGATTAAACTTTTACTCAAAATCAAATCAAACAGTTTCTGAACCTCAAGTAAAAATAGCTTCAGAAGCTGTTAAACCAACTACTCCACCCCAACCACAAAGTTTACAAACAACTCCGCCAGTAGAACAACAGCAAAACAAACCTACTGAGACAAATCAAGTCCAACCAAGTCAAGAGAAACAACAAGTAGAAACACAACCCCCTCAACCAAAACAAGAGACTGCAGAGAAATTAAGTCAAAAAGAAGTTAAAGAGCCAGTTAAACAGGAGCCTAAAGACCAAAGTAAAGCAGTCCAAAAAGTGGAAAAAGAAACAAAGAAAGAAAATAAAGAAAATGTTAAACAAGAATCAAAACCTTCTAACAAACCAGTAGAGAATATAGAAAAACAACCTAAAAAAGAAGAAAAACAAACTGTAGCAATGAAGCAAGAAAATCAAGTAAAATCACCTTCTAAAAAAGAAGATTCAACAGCTAAAGAAATAATAGAAAAAATAAAATCTGGATATTTTTCAATCCAAGTAGGAGCTTTCTCTACAAGAGAAAAAGCAGAAATAGAAAAAGTAAAGTATCCTAACGCTTACATTATAGAAGAAGGCGGATTACATAAAGTTTTAGTAGGTAAGTTCCAAACAGAAAAAGAAGCAAGAGATTACCAAAAGGAAAGTGGTATAAAAGGGTTTATAAAAAGGTTAGGGTCTTGATAGAATACCTTATCCCTCCTCTTACAGGAGCTTTTATAGGCTATGTGACAAACTGGCTTGCTATAAAAATGTTATTTAGACCTTACAACGAAGTAAGAATGTTTGGAATAAAAATGCCATTTACTCCCGGTTTAATTCCTAAAAGAAGAGATGAGATAGCAAATTCTATAGCAAAAGTTATCCGCCACCATCTTATAAACCCTGAGAACCTACACAGGCTCTTTATGGAAAGCTCATACAAAGAAGTTTTAGAAAACAAGTTAAACAGTGTAGTTGAAGAGATTGTTAACAAACTACTTTTAAATCTAAAAGAAGAGGTAGAAACAAAAGTAAAAATATCATTTTTGTCAGGCTACACAGATAAAATTCTTCAATCTCTATCTGATAAAATAAAGCCAATTATTATGGAAAAATCTCAGCAATCAATAAAAGAAAACTTAGAAAAGCACATAGAAGAAGAACTTCCACAGCTTCTTGCATCGTTAGACGTTGAAAAAGTAATTTATGAAACTCTCTCTTCTATAGACATAAAACAACTTGAAGATATAGTCTTAGGATTTTCTGAAAAACAGTTAAAACACATAACTTACTTAGGTGGGGTGATAGGCTTTTTTATAGGATTACTACAACTTCTTTTTAATTATTGAAAATTTTTTTATTCACACTAAATTTAATAATTGCTTTACACTAAAAGGTGAGTAGATGGCTATATCCCCAGAGACTGTAGAAGAAGTAAACAGAGTAGCAAACGTTTATGATGTAATATCAGATTATTTAAGTTTAAAAAGACAAGGTTCTGTGTATGTAGCACTCTGCCCTTTTCATAATGAAAAAACTCCTTCTTTTGTAGTATCCCCTACAAAGAATATCTTTAAATGTTTTGGATGTGGTATAAGCGGGAATGCCATAAAGTTTGTTATGGAATATGAAAAAATCTCTTACTTTGATGCAGTTGTCAAACTTGCCCAAAAATATAATATTCCTGTTAAATACTTAGACAGTGAAAAAGAGAAGTTAAACAAAGGACTTTATGCAATAACAAGAATGATAACAGAGTTTTACAAAGAAAACCTAAAAAAATCACAAATATGTAAAGACTATTTAAAAAATAGAGGAATACTGTCAAGAACTATTGAAGAGTTTGAACTTGGCTATTCACCAGAAGACAGCTCTCTTCTGCAAAAATACATTCAAGAGAAAAATATATCTGTAGAAGATTTAGAAAAGATAGGATTAATAACAAAAACAGATAACGGATTTAAAGATAAATTTTCTGGAAGGCTTATCTTCCCTATAAAAGACATAAAAGGAAATATAATAGCCTTTGGTGGAAGAGCTTTAGACAGTGTAAGACAACCCAAGTATCTAAACTCTCCAGAAACAGTTATTTATAAAAAAAGAAATACATTGTACGGTATTTATGAATCCCTTGAACATCTAAAAGAAAAACAAAGTGTTGTGATAGTAGAAGGGTATATGGACTTAATATCACTGTTTCAGATTGGAATAAAAAATGTTGTGGCAACGCTGGGAACAGCGTTTACAAAAAATCAAGCAAACCTACTAAAAAAATATATAAAAGAAGCAGTTGTTATGTTTGACTCTGATGAAGCAGGAAAAAAAGCTGCAATAGAAACCGCAAAAATACTTTTGTCAGAAGGAATAACTGTAAGGTATGCCTACTACAAAGAGGCAAAAGACCCAGATGAACTATCTAAACAAGGCTTATCAAAAGTTAAAGAGATTATTGACCGGTCAAAAGATATAATTATCTTTCTTTTAGAAAGACTAAAAAGTATTCAAGACTCAGATATAAAAACACAGCTTAAAAATTATCAAACAATTTACAACTATATAACAAAGATAATAGCCTACATAGAAGACCCTTCTTTAAGAAACAGTTATATAGAAATCGTAGCAAAATATACAGGAAGAGCTTTTGCTAATGTTGAATCGGATATAGAAAAAGTTAGATTACTAACAAAAATAGAAAGGGAAAATTTAAAATATAGCGAAGATGAAAACAAAGATATAAAACCTAAACTCAGTATTAAAGAAAAGATAGTTTTAAAACATATATTGGAAAATCCGAATTTCTTGCAAAAGTACAATTTTTATGATATAATAACCTTTTCAGATACTTTAGGTTATTATATACAACTGATTAACAGTGGGAATACGCAAATTATTCAAGATTTATCTCAAACTTTAAACCAGCACAACATCTCAACTACAGAAGAGACTGTTTTGCAAATATTAGAAGACTTTAGACAAGAGTGGATTAAGAAGCAAAAATCTCTTGATTTATCAACCTTGTCAGAGAAAAATTTTACAGATGTTTTTAATGAAATAAAAACTCTTAAAAGGAGGCGATGATATATGATTAACCTTCAAGAAAGAGATGATGTAAGAACTCTTATCAATCTCGCAAGAGAAAAAGGTTATGTCACCTATTCAGAGATAAGCACCTATGTAGATGAGGAATTCTTCTCATCTGATGAGCACATAGAAAACCTTATTGAATACCTAAACGAGTTAAACATAGACGTAAGAGACGATGAGAAAATTAAAGAAGAAGACGATGATATCTATCTTGGAATAGATTTTGACGATGACGTTTGGTCAAAAGCAGATGACCCAGTTAAGTTATACTTAAGAGAGATGGGAAAAATTCCATTGTTAAAGAGAGATGAAGAGATTAAGTATGCAATGGAGATAGAAAGAGGAAGAAAGAAAGTATTTAGAGGCTTACTTAGGACCTCTTTCCTTACAGAAAGGTTGTTAGACGAGTGGGCTAAAGTTGTAGATGGTAAGTTAAGAGTACAAGATTTACTGAATATAGAAGAAACTGAAGAAAAACCAGAGGACATATCAGAAACAGAAGATTTAGAGCTTGAAAATAACGAAAACTATGACAAAATAACTTCTGACTTTATTAAGAAAGGTTTGGAACTTGCTAAACTCTACAGAGATTTACTTGAAAAAGAAAAGATTTACCTTGAAACAAAAACATTAGAAGCAAAAAAAGAGTTTGTATGGCAACACGCAAAGTTAAATAAATTTATAAAAAGTTTAAACATTAAGTTTACTAAATTAGACAAAATAGCAGATGAACTGAAAGAGTTATACATCAAGCTAAGGAAAAACGAGAAAGACTATGAAAAAAGAATAAAGATAATATCAAAAATTCATCCTGATATAGATCTAATGCTTTCTACAGAGTATGAAAAAAATCCAGAAATACTAAAAAAACTTGAAAAAAATGGCTTCTCTTACGGCAGATACGAAATACTAAGGACAGAAACACTAAGACTTAAAAATGAGATTGAAGATATAAAAGCAAAAATAGGAACAATTCCAGAAGAGTTTGACCACGTATTAGACATAATACAGCAAGGAAGGAATGAAATAAACAACGTAAAACAGATACTTGTTAAAGCTAACCTAAGACTTGTTGTATCTATTGCTAAAAAGTACACAAACAGAGGTTTACAGTTTTTAGACCTTATTCAAGAAGGAAATATAGGACTTATGAAAGCAGTTGATAAGTACGATTACAAAAGAGGATTTAAATTTTCTACCTATGCAACTTGGTGGATTAGACAGGCAATCACAAGAGCAATAGCAGACCAAGCCAGAACAATTAGAATTCCAGTACATATGATAGAAACAATTAATAAGCTAATAAGAGTGGCAAGGTCAATGGTACAAGAGCTTGGTAGAGAACCTACACCTGAAGAAATAGCAAAAAAAGTAGGAATGCCTGCAGAAAAAGTTAAGAAGATACTAAGAACTTCCCAAGAGCCTATATCTTTAGAAACACCTATTGGAACAGACGAAGAGACACACCTTGGAGACTTTATAGAAGACAAAACAGTTCTATCTCCAGAAGCACACATGCTTAAAAATGCTCTTAGAATGCAGCTTGACGAAGTTTTATCTACTCTATCAGAAAGAGAAGAACAGGTATTAAGGTATAGATTTGGACTTGAAGATGATACAGAACACACATTAGAACAAGTTGGTAAAAGATTTGGAGTAACAAGGGAAAGAATAAGACAGATAGAAGCAAAAGCTCTCAGAAAGCTAAGACATCCACACAGGGCAAAATATTTAAAACCGTTTATTGAAGGAGATTAATTAAAATCCCCCGTTATCGGGGGTGTTTAAAAAATAATGAAAAACATAATACTAAACAAAGCAGGAATAGAAAAAGTAAGCTTAAAAAATCCTTGGATTTACAACAAAGAGATAAAATCTATTCCATTGGATGTAAAAGAAGGAGATTTAGTCCGTATTTATTCTCCTGATATAAAGTTTTTAGCAGTAGGCTACGCAAATCCTAAAAGTAAGATTACTGTAAGAATACTTTCATTTGAAGATAAACCTATAGATAAAAATTTCTTTGTAGAAAAGATAAATAAAGCTTTAGAAAAAAGAAAGCCTTTAAAAAATATTACAAACGCATACCGCCTCATTCACTCAGAAGCTGATGGATTGTCTGGTTTAATTGTAGACTACTACGATGGATATCTCTCTGTTCAAATAAACACTGCAGGGATGGAAAGGTTGAGGGATTTAATTGTCTCTACATTGATAGAAGAATTAAATCCAAAAGGTATTTACGAAAAGTCTGATGAGAAATCAAGAGAGAAGGAAGGATTAGAAACTACAGAAAAATTAATTTTCGGAGGTATACCAAAAGAGATAGAGATTTTTGAGTATGATGCAAAATTTTTAGTAAATCTTACAGAAAGCCAGAAAACTGGATTTTATTTAGACCAGAGAAAAAACAGAAAAGTAGTTTACGATTACTGTCAAGAAGGCTACAAAGTTTTAGATTTATTTTCTAACTCTGGTGGGTTTGGCGTTCACTGTGGCATTAAAAAAGCTGATTTTATAAAGTTTGTTGACATATCTTCAGCAGCTGTAAATCAGATAGAAAAAAATGCAAAAATAAATAACTTAAAGAATTATGAAATTGTTAAGGAAGACGTTTTTGACTTCTTAAAGAAAGAGGTAAAATCAGGTTTTAAATACGACTTTATAATCTTAGACCCGCCACCTTTTGCAAAAACAAAAAATGAAGTAGAAGGAGCTCTCAGAGGATTTAAGTATCTTATCTTAAATAGTTTAAAACTTTTAAATGAAAACGGATGTTTAGCTGTATTTAGCTGTTCTCACCATATTACTCTTCAAGATTTAATTGATACAACTCTTCAAGCCTGTAAAGATACAGCTTCTGTTTTAGAGTTTAAAGAGTTTCTAATGCAAGATATTGACCATCCTTATATAATAAACATTCCAAACACTTTTTACTTAAAAGGCTTTTTAGCACAGAAGATTTAAGAAAAAACAAACTTGACCAGTCTGTAAAAAGTTCCTACCGTAAACCAGATATAAAAAATTCCTAAAATAGATGAAGAAATATCAAAAAGTTTAAAGTAATCAAATCCAGCAATAAAAATCAACAAAGGTATATAAAAATACAGATTTATTAAAGCAAGCTTTTCATTAATAAGTTTATGAATTGGAAGAACTTCTTTCCCTTTTCTAACTTTCTCTTGATAAAACCAGTTCCATAATATCCTTGGAAGAAGATGAATCATAGCCCCTGATAAAACTAAAAATCCAAAACCGTAAATCATTAAATCTATATGCAAAATAATTAAATCAAACTTATTAAAAATAATAATTCCCAGTATAGTAATCGTCCCAAGTAGAAATAAAAACCATCCTAAAAGGAAGTATTTAACTACTAAAGGTAAAACAATGGCTTTTTTACCTTTAAATACAGAGTCATAAATAATGTAAAGATAAAACAAAACACAAAGAAGTAAAATAACTCCAGACAGTAGAATAAAGTTGTAATTTAAAACAAAAAAAGAGCTTAAAAATAGAAAAACAGCTACTTGATAAACATAATAAAATTTATCTGCTAACTTTAGATTTAAAACTTGCATAGTTAGCATCGGAATCCAAGTAAATAAAACACCAATTATAAGGTTTGTCATTACTCCTAAAGTAAACGTATGAACAGAGAGCTGATAAGGTACAATTCCTTGAAAAATGCTTAAATTTAAAAAAATCACTGATAAAAGCATATAAAAAATTCCTGTAAGAATAAATCTTATTGTAAGTGGTTTTACTAATTTTACGCAGCTGATTATGTGAAAGATAAAAATTAAAACTGCTAAAAGTATAAAAACAGAAAAAGCTTTTAAGTTATTTGCTAAAAAGAAAATATTTCCACTAAGAGATAATAAAAAAACTATATAACTAACCCAAGGATATCTTAATTTTTGAGATTGGGAGTTAGGAACAATTTGATAAAGTCCACCTAAAACTGTATTAAAGATAAAACCAAAAACTAAAATAAAAGCTAAATCTTGAATATCATTTTTATAAAAAGTAGATAGAACAAGGTCTAAGTAAGCAAGAATAAAGAAGAAAGGAGATATTTTTGATATGTGAAACATTCTACAGCCTTTTTACAGGTAAAGGTGTTATTATAGCTTGGACTACCATATCTTCAACAGCTTCAAATCCGTGAGGTTCGTTTGGGTCATATATCAGTGTCTCTCCTTGTGTTAAAATTTTTATGTTTTCTCTATTTCCGATATAAAATTTTCCACTTCCTTTTAAAACAGTTGTTATAACCGTAGAAGTAGATGTATGTAAATCTATTAAACTACCAGATTTTAAATAAAATAGAACAACTCTAACTGTTTCATTTTCATAAATTTTCTCTACCACTGGCTTATTGGAAAATTTTGATTCTTCAATTTTAATCTCTAAAGCCATTTTATCACCTTACTAAAGTTTTATATTCTTAATTTTTCCTAATTTTATATCATTTACAATCTCATAAAGGGTAGCATTAAATATTTCTTTTAAATGTTCTCTTTCAGGAGCCCATTTATGATGTATAGCACACGGATTTAAATCAGAACATTCTTCAAATCCTAAAACACACTTTTTAAAAAGATTGTCTCCATCTATTGCAACTATTATATCTACTATTTTTATCTCGTTTATAGGTTTTTTAAAACTGATACCACCTTTAGGACCTCTGTAAGATTCAAGAATGCCTTCTTTTACCAACTTTTGGATGTTCTTTGCAAGAAAGAAAAAAGGAAGATTTAAAGCTGATGATATTTCCTTAACAGATATGTACTCTTTATCCTGATTTAAAGCCAAATATATCAATGCCCTTATACAGTCTTTTACAGATTCTGACAGCATATCAATCTCCTTAAAGCCACTCTTTTTCTTCTTTTAAATCAATTTCTTCTACTTTAAATTTTCCATCTATTAATTTTATTCTTTTTATATCTGGAAAGAAAAAGTTTTCTTCTTCTAAGAAGTGGTCGTAAATCAAAGTTATAACTCTTTTAACAAAAGGATATACATCTTTTAAGGTCTTTTTACCTTTTATATACTCTTCAAAAGTGTCTTTAAGGTCTGTAAGACCTTCTCTGATAGTGTTGTGTGCAAAAGAAAAAGCTTCGGCATCATAATCTGGATTAACTTCTAAAACCTTTGTTAAAAAATCTTCATCTTCTTTTTTTGCATGGTTTTCAACTGTGGTTTCAATGAACTGTATAAAGTTTTTTATATCTTCTTCCGATAAATTTCCCAAATTTTCTTCATATTTTTTTAAAACAGCATTTATTTCTCTATGTTCAGTTATAAGTTCCTCTATTTCTTTTTCAAACATAATTAACCTCCAAATCTGAGTTTTGCAGCTAAAAACACGATTAAAATGCCTATTATAAGGTTAATTACACCTATAATTCTGGTTGCAATTCTAAACTTTTCATTTAAGTGAGACCTTGGACCTAAATATAAATCGTGAATTAATGCCAGAATAAAAGTTAATAAAAATAGATGCACTTTATCGTGCAAAGTAGATGCATAAGGAGAAGTTCTGTGAAGCAAATCTGAAAAAGTTATTCCAAGGTTATGCATGTTTCCTATTCCAGTTATCAATAAAGCTGGTAAACCAATAAAAGTTCCAATTAGAGAAAACCTTTTTCCTACTTTTTGAAAAGCCTCTACACTGTTTGGAAGAGACCTTACATAAGGAGACAAAACAAACACCATAAAAAGCATTCCACCTATCCATAAAGTTGCTAAAAGAATGTGTATCGTTAAAATTATTTCTTTCATTTTCTTACCTCAATTTAAGATAATTTTATCTTAAATTTTTGAAAAATGCAATACATAGAGATCCATTCTCCTAAGTTTACTCTTGATAAAAAAACAATTATATTTTAACTCTGATTTCTCCGCTCATAAGTTTTGGTAATAGTGTATCTCTTAAATTTTCAAGAGTTTGGATTTGTTCTTTGTTTTGCTGATATTTATAAAATAATGGTTTTACAATTTCATTAAATTTGAATAATGTTTGTTCATCTGGCTTCAGAATTATTATGTTTTTAATTCCCTCGTTGGTTATATCTGGTTGAACTGAACCACTTACAAAAGAATCTTTTATTTCTTGAAATTCTTTAGTTAAAACAAAACACCAAACATAATAATGACTTAATTCATTTGTTTTTAATCCTGAAAATCCAGTTGAAAGAATATACTTATCTATATCTGAATAATCATCAAACATTAAAAGTTTTCTAACTCCTCCTTTTTTAGCAAACCAAACTGAAAATTTTATGGGTTGCATATTAGCTCTTGAAGGTCTGCTCTCGTAAGTAATCTTTGTTCCACCAGTAATATTGGTATCTTTAACATCTCCAGTTTCTAAGTATATTTTTTCGCCTTCAAATTTTTCTATTCCGCTACTAATTATAGTTGCTAAATCACTGTCTCCTAAACTTACCTCTTCCCAATCATCTTTTGCATCTTCTATAAACCATTTTCTAAAAAGCGTCTCTGCCATTTGTTCAAGGATTTGATTTTGACGGTGTAAGAGGTCTATTTTATCATCAAGAGATGAAAGCACAGAGGCTATGGCTTTTTGCTCGGGAAGAGGGGGGAATAAAAATTCATAACTCAAAACTACATCTGTTTGTACTCGTTGTCTCCCTGAGCTACCAGTCATTGATTTTATAGCTACATCTCTAAAATCTGGTGAAATAGCAAAGTAATATAAAAAATGACTATCTGTTATTCCCTTTTTTCCTCTTAAAACTATAAATTCTGTAGAACCAAATCCTATTTCATTATCTTCTAAAATATCAACATATGCTGTCTTACCGTTCTCCAAACTTGGTGTAATTCTTGCGACTAACGTATCACCGTTCCTAAATTTTGCACCTCCATTATATAATCCTATTTGATAAGTATAAATTTTTTTTGTAAAAGGTTGTAATGCTTCCATTGGTACTTCTTTAGCAAGAGTTCCCTTCTTTAATATTT
>NZ_JHUV01000013.1 GCF_000619805.1 Sulfurihydrogenibium subterraneum DSM 15120
GAATAAAAATTCATAACTCAAAACTACATCTGTTTGTACTCGTTGTCTCCCTGAGCTACCAGTCATTGATTTTATAGCTACATCTCTAAAATCTGGTGAAATAGCAAAGTAATATAAAAAATGACTATCTGTTATTCCCTTTTTTCCTCTTAAAACTATAAATTCTGTAGAACCAAATCCTATTTCATTATCTTCTAAAATATCAACATATGCTGTCTTACCGTTCTCCAAACTTGGTGTAATTCTTGCGACTAACGTATCACCGTTCCTAAATTTTGCACCTCCATTATATAATCCTATTTGATAAGTATAAATTTTTTTTGTAAAAGGTTGTAATGCTTCCATTGGTACTTCTTTAGCAAGAGTTCCCTTCTTTAATATTTCAGAAGGATTAACAATAGCTACCTCTCCCAACTTAACCCTTTTCCATCCTTCAGGCAGTTTTTCACTCATAATAGAATTCCGTTCCATCTATCCATATCCATTATCGTGTAAATCTATCCATTTAGATAGTTTTTTGAGTTTTATTGCCGATACTTCCACTAAACCACTTCTTTTATTTTCTTTATCATCTTTATTGCTCTTAGCTCTTTAATAACTTCTTCATGTTAGTAATTATAGGCAAATATGATTAAAAAATCAAGCTACTGTATTCAGCCCTAAAAAAGTTTTATAATATATACACATAAAACTTGGAGGTTTTATTATGGACGCAAGGCAGTATGCAGAAAGTATAGCAAAAAAAGCAAAAAAAACTACAAGACAGCTATCAAGTCTAACAACAGATATAAAAAACAAAGCACTTTTAAAAACCGCTGAGCTTTTAGATAAAAACAGACAATTGATTTTACAAGAAAATCAAAAAGATTTAGAAAATGCAGAAAAAAAAGGATACACAAAAGCCCTTTTAGACAGATTGGCTCTAAATGATAAAAGAATAGACCAGATGATACAAGTTTTAAAAGATGTGGCAGCTCTCCCTGACCCAGTAGGAGAGATAATAAACATGTGGACTCGTCCAAATGGTTTAAAAGTTGGACAGATGAGAGTTCCACTTGGCGTTATACTAATAATTTACGAAGCAAGACCAAACGTGACGATAGAAGCTGCATCTTTGTGTATGAAATCTTCAAATGCAGTAATACTAAAAGGTGGAAGTGAAACGATAAACTCAAACAGGGTGTTGGTAGAGATTATAAAGCAAGCATGCAGAGAAACCTGTTTTCCAGAAGATGCTGTGATGTTTGTTGATACAACAGATAGAAATATAGTAAATGAGCTGTTAAAATTAGAAGGCCTTATAGACGTAGCTATACCAAGAGGTGGAGAGAGCCTTATTAGAGCAGTTGCAGAAAATTCAAGAATTCCAGTTATAAAACATTACAAAGGTGTATGTAATCTTTATATAGACGATGAAGCTGATATGGAAAAAGCATTAAACATAGCATACAACGCAAAAGTACAAAGACCTTCTGTATGTAATGCAATAGAAAACTTAGTTGTAAATAAAAAGATAGCCGATAAATTCCTACCTGAGATAGCTTACTACTACGGAAAAGCTGGAGTAGAGATGAGATGTGATGAGTACAGCTACAACCTGCTTATAAACCATCCAAAAGCAAAAGATACAGAGATACTCCCAGCAAAAGAGGAAGACTATTACGAAGAATTTTTAGACCTTATAATAGCTGTTAAAGTTGTAGAAGATTTAGACGAAGCTATAGATTTTATTGAAAAGTATGGTTCTCACCACTCTGACGCAATCGTTACAGAAAATTACACAAAAGGAATGAAGTTTATCCAGCAGGTAGACAGTGCAGCTGTTTATATAAACGCATCTACAAGATTTACAGACGGAAACGAGTTTGGACTTGGAGCTGAGATGGGAATATCAACGGACAAAATCCACGCCAGAGGTCCAATGGCTCTAAAAGAATTAACAATACCTAAATTTATAATTTTTGGAGATGGACAACTCAGAGAAAACGTAGGCATACCAAAAGATGAAGGAGAGATAAAGATAGATATTCAGGCTTGTAATCTTTAAAAATTGGACAATGTTATAATGTTTTAACACCAATCTACGGAGGTATTTTATGTTTGAACTTTTAACAGAAAAGTTTTCTTCTGTTATTGATAAGTTAAGAAAGGCTAAAAAGATAGATGAAAAAACTTTAGATGAAGCACTTAAAGATATAAGGACAGCCCTATTAGAAGCAGACGTAAACGTTGACGTTGTAAAAAAGTTTATAGCAGATATAAAACAGAAAGTCTTAGGACAGGAGCTTATAAAAGGTCTATCAGCTGGAGAAACCGTAATAAAACTAATTTACGATGAAACGATAAATATATTAGGTGGAGAAGAACCACCTACATTAGCTAAGCCAGATAAACCACCTGTAATAATAATGCTTGTAGGTCTTCAAGGTACAGGTAAAACAACAACAGCAGGTAAACTTGCAAAATACCTAAAATCAAAAGGATATAAAGTAGGAGTAGCATCTACAGACGTAAGAAGACCAGCTGCTGCAAAACAACTCTGCACTTTAGCACAGTCTATAGATATTCCTTGTTTTGTAGATGAACAAGAAAAAGATGCCTTAAGACTTACAGATAAAGTCATAGAAGATGCAAAAAAACAAGGATTTTCTTACATAATCTTAGATACAGCTGGAAGGCTTCACATAGACCAAGAGTTGATGGAAGAGTTAAAACAGATTAAAGAAAAAGTCAAACCTGCAGAAGTCCTATACGTTGCAGATGCAATGCAAGGACAAGAGGCAATTACAACCGCAGAAGAGTTTCATAGAGCTGTTGGTTTAACTGGGGTGATACTTACAAAACTTGACGGTGATGCAAAGGGTGGTATTGCTCTCTCTGTAAGACAAGTCCTTGGAGTACCTATAAAATTTGTGGGAATAGGAGAAAAGATAGAAGATTTAGACCTATTCTATCCAGATAGAATAGCTCAAAGAATACTTGGACTTGGAGACATTCAAACCCTTATAGAAAAAATGCAAGCAGCCATAGATGAAGACAAAGCGAAACAGATGGCAGAAAAAGTTATGAATGCAGAGTTTACCTTAGAAGACTTGAAAGAACAAATAAAAATGATTAGAAATTTAGGACCGATGGAGCAAATATTAAAGATGATTCCAGGAATAGGTAGTCAGTTAAAGAATATAAAAGTAGATGAAAAACAGTTTATAAGAATAGAAGCTATCATAAACTCAATGACACCAGAAGAAAGAAGAAAACCACACATAATAAACGGTAGTAGAAAAAGAAGAATAGCAAAAGGTAGTGGAACAACCATTTTAGACGTAAACAAAGTTTTAAAACAGTATGAAGAGATGAAAAAAATGATGAAAAAGATGAAAAAAATGTCAAAAGGTGGAGGTTTTCCGTTTAGACTGCCTTTTTAAAATTACAGTGATTTGATAAGAAGCAGTTTTCACACTTTGGCTTTTTTTGACAAAACTCTTTACAGTGTTTTACTATAAGTGCGTGAAACTCCTTATAAACTTCCAAGTCTATAGGTAGTTTGGAGGTTATGAACTTTTGTAAATGAGAATAAGATATATTCTCAGGTGTAAGGCCTATCCTATAAAAAAGCCTTTTTGTATAGCTATCTACTACAAAATAAGCTTTATCTAAAGCATAAAGCAATATACTGTCAGCTGTTTCCTGACCTATACCTTTTATTGAAAGCAAGTCTTCTCTACTTATTTTTTCTTTAATTAGAAAAAGTTTAGCCATATCCTTTAAAGTCCTTGTCTTTTGATTGTAAAATCCTGATGGTTTTATAAGATTTTTGAGTTTTTCTATATCTATCTTGGCTATACATTCAAATGTTAGACAGTTTTCTCTTATAATATTTTGTAAAGATTTTTCTACATTGTTCCAAGAAGTGTTTTGAGTCAAAACTGCACCTATAGATATTTCGGCTACTTTATCTTGATTACTGTAAATAGGCCACCAGTTTTGAAAGCCATAAAAATCCAGTAAAAGCTTGTATAGATTAAAAACTTCCATAATATTGCCTTGTATTTGATTTTTATATATTTTATAATGATTATAACAAAAAAGCGGAGGTTTTTTATGGCAGGACACAGTAGATGGCACAACATTAAAAACAAAAAGGCTAAAGCAGATGCTATAAAAGGTAAAATGTTTACAAAAGTTATCAAAGAGATAACTATTGCCGCAAGACTTGGTGGTGGAGACCCTGAAGCAAATCCAAGACTTAGAATGGCTATAGAAAAAGCAAGAGAAGTAAACATGCCTTCTGAAAACATAGAAAGAGCAATAAAGAGAGGAACTGGAGAGTTAGAAGGAGTTAATTACGAAGAGGTAAGGTACGAAGGTTATGGTCCAGAAGGTGTTGCAATTATAGTAGAAGCAACTACAGACAATAGAAATAGAACAACTGCAGAAATAAGACACATTTTTTCTAAATACGGTGGAAACTTAGGTTCATCTGGTTGTGTCTCATTTTTATTTGAAGATAAAGGAGTTATAAACGTTGAAAAATCAAAATACTCAGAGGAAGAAATTTTAGAAAAAGCATTAGAAGCAGGAGCTGAAGACGTTATAACGGAAGATGAAGAATACTACGAAATAAGAACTTCTGTCCAAGATTTTTACAAAGTTAAAGAAAATCTTGAAAAAATGGGAGTAGAGATAGTAAAAGCTGAACTTACAAAAATACCTACAACTACCGTAAAAATAACAAATGAGGAGAGTGCTACAAAACTTATGAAACTATTAGATGCACTTGAAGACAACGATGACGTGCAAAAAGTGTATGCAAACTTTGACATTCCAGAAGAATTACTCCAAAAGATAGAAGGCTAACGTTGAAAGTTATATCAATAGACCCATCAACATCTAAAACAGGCTATGCCATAGCAGAAATTTATGACGATAAAATAGACTTAATAGAGTATGGGAACATAGTTTTAAAAGGAAAACAGCATGGCTTAAAACTGCTGTTTGACACACTCCAAGATAAAATAGAAAATCATGAAGTAGAAGCTGTAATATTAGAGACGCCTTTTTACAGCATAAACGCCCAAACACTTATAAAATTAGGAGAAGTAAGAGGAGTAATCCTACTTTTAGCACAAATTTACAACCTAAAAGTTTTTGAGTACACACCAGCAGAAGTAAAAATATCAGCGACAGGATACGGAAGGTCATCAAAAGAAGAAGTGATTCAAATGATAAACAGAATATTTAACTTAGATATTCAAGACAGTGATATAGCAGACTCTCTGGCAATTCTTTACTGCCATACACTACAGAAGGTAGAAATATGAAAAAAGTATTAATTATTTTTATTAGCATAGTATCTTTTTCATACGGTCAAACCTGTGATGGAATGTTTGCTATATACGACAGCTGTTATGACTCGAATAACTGTGATGAAAGCTACAACGCAGTTTATAACCTTTCACTTTCAGCAGGACTTTCAACTCAAGTATCTGAAAAAATGGCAAAAATATGCAGGTATTCCTGTGAAAACAAAAAAGCAACTGTAAAAAAATTATCTAAAGAAGACTTTCAAAATACATTCTGTCCACACGTTAAAAAAGAGGAAAAGAAACAATGAAAATATTAGTAGCCACAACAAATGAAGGAAAATTAAGAGAAATCAAGTCAATACTTTCAGACTTAGATGTAGAACTTTTATCTCTTAAGGATGTGGATAACATTATAGAAGTAGAAGAAGATAAAGAAACATTTTTAGAAAATGCTATAAAAAAAGCTACTACCTACGCAAGCTTTTATAAAATTCCTGTTATAGCAGAAGATGCAGGATTAGAAGTTGATGCTTTAGAAGGTTATCCAAGCGTTTACTCTGCAAGATTTTACAGTATAGAATACGGTGGAAAGTTAGAAGATGAAAGTCTATCAAAAGATGAGAGAAACAACTTAAAACTTTTAAAACTACTTGAAAACAAAGAAAATAGAAAAGGAAGGTATAAAACTGTAGTTGTGTATTATGATTCTGATAAAGGAATAGGTATATGGACAGAAGGAGTTTGTGAAGGAGAGATAGCTCAAAAACCCCAAGGGTCTGGAGGGTTTGGCTACGACCCTATCTTTATTCCTCAAGGCTACAATCAAACTATGGCACAGCTCCCACCAGAAGAAAAAAACAAGATAAGCCATAGAGGAAAAGCTTTAAGTAAGTTAAAAGAGTTATTAATAAAAACTGGAGTAGTAGAGATTGGATCTAAAAGTTAAGTACAGAGGTCAGGAAAAGATTTTAAATTTTGATAAAGACAAGGTTAAAGCTAAAGACGTACTAAAAGCCCTTGGTTTGTCAAAAGATTTTGCCTTTGTAGTCAAAAACGGTGAGATTGTAGATGAAAATGAGACTATAACTCAAAACGATGAAGTTAGAGTTATAAACGCAATATCTGGAGGAAAAATTAGTTGAGAAAATGTTTTAAATGTAGTCAAAAAGCCCAAGTTTACCTTCCACAACACAGACTCTCTCTATGTAAAGACCACTACTTAGAATGGTTTGACAACAGAGTAGAAAAAACTATCAAAGAATTTAAAATGTTTAAGAAAGAAGACAAAATATTAGTTGCAGTATCAGGAGGTAAAGACAGCCTTTCTCTATGGAAGGCTTTAACAAATTTAGGTTATCAAGCAGACGGATTTTACATAAACCTTGGAATAGGAGAGTACTCTGAAACATCAGAAAAACTTACAACCAAATTTTCAGAAAAAATAGGAAGACCACTTTATAAAATATCGTTAAAACAAGAAATAATGCCTATTCCTGAGATAAAAAAGCATGATTCAAGACCAGCATGTTCAGTATGTGGAATGGTAAAAAGATACTACATGAATAAATTTGCAAAAGATAACGGTTATAAAATAATTGCAACAGGTCATAACCTTGACGATGAAGCAGCCGTCTTATTTTCAAACACTTTAAACTGGAGCATAAAGTACTTAAAAAGACAGTATCCAGTATTACCAGAAGAAGACGGATTTATAAGAAAGGTAAAACCACTGTGTAAAATATCAGAAAAAGAAAGTGCAATGTACGCAGTTTTATCAGGTATAGAGTACATAGAAGAAGAATGCCCGTTTTCAGAAGGAGCTACCTCTATAGACTACAAAGTGTTTTTATCCCAGCTTGAGGAAAAAAGTCCTGGTACAAAACTTCGCTTTTACAGTGAATTTTTAAGAAAGATGTATCCAATACTTCAAAAATCAGAGGAAAAACCAGTGCTTAAACCTTGTAAGATATGCGGAGAGCCATCAATTAACGAGATATGTTCAGTTTGCAACCTTAAACTAAAATTAAAAAAACAGGAGGAAAGAGTTTGAAACTACTTGCCCCTTCCATACTGTCAGCTGACTTTTCAAAGTTAGGACAGCAGATAAAAGAAGTTGAAGAAGCAGGAGCTGACATAATTCATTTAGACATAATGGACGGAAGGTATGTACCAAACATAACTTTTGGAATTCCAGTTGTAGAGTCTATCAGACCTATAACAAACCTTCCATTTGACGCCCACCTTATGATAGTAGAGCCAGAAAAGTACGCTCTTGACTTTATAAAAGCAGGAGTTAATATGATTTCTTTCCATATGGATGCTACTATCCACGCTCACAGACTTGTTGACCTTATAAAGTCTAATGGTGCAAAAGCAGGAGTAGTTTTAAACCCTGCCACACCTGTCAATACCCTTGAAGAGATTATATATTACATAGATTACGTTCTTATAATGTCTGTAAACCCAGGATTTGGAGGGCAAAAATTTATCCCCCAAACAGCAGAAAAAGTAAAAAAACTGATAATGCTTATGGAACAAACTGGAAGAACGGATATACTTATAGAAATAGATGGTGGTGTAAGTAAGGAGAATATAAACTACCTTTCAATGATAGGAGTTAACATATTTGTAGCAGGCAGTGCAGTATTTAAAGGCAACATCAAAGAAAACGTAAAACTCTTAAAGCAAAATATTGGTATATGTATTTAAAAAATGCTAAAGGAGAGAAAAAATTATGGAATACAGAATAAGAACTTGGCCAGATAAAATACTGAAAGAACCTACAAAAGAGGTAGACTTTTTTGATGATAGACTTAAAGAGTACATTAATAAAATGTGGGAGTTTATGTACAAAGAAGAAGGTGTAGGACTTGCAGCAAATCAGATAGGTATTCCATACCAGATACTTGTTATAGATACATCTATCAGAGAAAAGAAAAGCGAAGAAGAGACAGAAAATCCTGTTAAAATGGTTTTAATTAATCCAAAAATAGTAGAAAAAGAAGGGCAGGTAATGTCAACAGAAGGTTGTTTAAGTTTTCCTGGCGTTCAGATAACTATACCAAGGTACAAAAGAGTTAAAGTAGTAGGTAAAAACGAAAAAGGAGAAGACGTTGTAATTGAGAGTAGTGAGTTTTTATCAATAGTACTACAGCACGAGATAGACCACCTAAACGGTATTCCTTTTATAAGCTACCTTTCACCGTTAAAAAGAAAGTTAGTCTTAGACAAATATCTTAAATCTTTAAAAGAATCTGAATATCAAACTGGATAAGGAGGTAATCTTTATGTTTCCAGATTTAATAACTATAGGTGGTTTTACAATACACACTTACGGCGTTTTAACTGCAATTGGACTTTTAGTTGGTTTTTATGTAGGTCTTTACTTTGCAAAAAAAGAAGGCATTTCAGAGAAAAACTATGAAAACCTTTTTATTCTTACAGTAATAGGCGGAATTTTAGGTGCAAGAATTGCTTATATTATAGAGCATAAAGAAGATTTTAACTCTTTTTTAGATTTTTTTGCTATTTGGAATGGAGGGATTGATTGGTTTGGAGGATTTATAGGAGGTTTAATAACAGCTATCACATACATAAAAGTCAAGAAGCTCCCACTTCTTAAGGTTGCAGATGTTGCAGGTGTGTCTATTCCTATAGGACATTTTTTTGGAAGGCTTGGATGTACTTCGGCAGGATGTTGCCACGGAAAACCTGTTCCACCAGATTCTCCTTTTAGAGATATTGCTATTATATTTCCCAACAACCCACATTGTTTAGCTCCTCAAGGCGTTCCCCTTTATCCTACACAGCCAGCAGAAGCAATCGGAAACTTACTTATATTTTTAGTTTTATTTTTTACTTACAGGAAAAAATCTTTTGACGGACAGATTATAGGAATGTATCTAATACTTTACGGAATAGAAAGATTTTTACTTGAGTTTTGGAGAGGTGTTACACCACCACTTCCTTACATAGGACTAACTTGGAACCAGATTATCACTCTAATGATGGTAGCATCAGGAATAGTACTGCTATTTTATCTAAGGTCAAAGCGTGAACCTGTTTGATTTTTTCAAAAAAAAGGTTTTTAACATAGAGCCAGGATTAGATAGAATAACGGAAGCTCTACAAGAGCTGTCTAACCCACATAAAAACTTTAAATCAGTGTTAGTAGCAGGGACAAACGGAAAAGGCTCAACTTGTGCTTATTTAGAAAGTCTTTTTAGACATCATGGTTTAAAAGTAGGACTTTTTACATCTCCACACCTTATACAAGAGAATGAAAGATGGCAGATAAACCGTCAAAACATTCCAAAAGATAAGTTAGATCTTTACATAAAAGATTTATTACCTATTATTCAAAAACATAGCTTAACCTACTTTGAAGCCTCTACTTTACTTGCTTTTAAATATTTTTCTGATGAGAAAGTAGATGTGGCGGTTGTGGAAGTAGGACTTGGTGGAAGGTGGGACTCTACAAATGTTTTAGACCCTTGTGTCTCTGTGATAACAAACGTATCTTTTGACCATATGCATCTATTAGGAGATACGTTAGATAAGATAGCCTTTGAAAAAATAGGAATTACAAGACCAGACAAACCAGCTGTGATAGGAAGAAATCAAAAAGAGATTATAGATTGGCTTGAAAAAAGGCAAGTCAAGGAGTTTTACGTTCAAACAGTTGATTTTAAGCCTATCTTAAAAGAAAATTTTTTGTGGGACTTTGAGTTTAAAGATTTTTATCTAAAAGATATAAAACTGTCTATGATAGGAAAAAGGCAGATAGAAAACGCTTCAACAGCTTTAGCATCTTTTTTAGTTTTTTGCGAGAAAAACAGTATTACACCTGTCAAAGAAAATATCAAACAAGCTTTAAAAAACACATTCTGGCAAGGAAGAATGCAGATACTTTCTGAAAATCCTTTAATCATAGCAGATGGAGGACACAACGAAGAAGGGCTTTTAAAAAGTTTTCAGGAGTTAAAGGAGCTGTTTAAAGATAAAAAAATCATAACAGTTTACTCATTTATGAAAGACAAAGAGACTGAAAAAATGTTTAAAATAATAAAAGAAAATTCGTATAAAACTGTAGCAACTAAGATAAACGTATCAAGAGGAATGGAAAAAGAAGATTTTTACCATATTGGAGAAAAAAACTTTATAGAAAATCCGATGGAAGCTGTAGAGTTTGCAAAAAAATACTCAGATGAAAACAGCCTTATCTTTATAACAGGCTCACTGTATTTAGTAGGAGAAGTGTTAGATGGATGGAATTCTTCTGATAGATAAACCTAAGTTTATAACCTCAAACGATTTAGTAATAAAAGTAAAAAAACATTTAAATGAAAAAGTTGGACATACTGGAATATTAGATTATGCAGCTTCTGGACTTATGGTCTTAACCGTAGGTAAAGCAACAAAATTCACCCAATTTTTTCAAGGACTTGATAAACAGTACATAGCAGAAGGAAAGTTAGGAGAGATAACAGATACTTACGACTCTCAAGGTAAAGTAATCCAGTCAAAACCTGTAAATATTACTCACCAGCAGTTGATAGAAGTAATAAACTCTTTTATAGGAGAATACGACCAACTTCCACCACCTTACAGTGCAAAAAAAATTCAAGGAAAAAGAGCATATCAACTAGCAAAAAAAGGAATAAATCCAGAATTAAAGCCTGTAAGAGTAAAAATATACAACATACAGATATTAGAGATAAACCTTCCTTATTTTAAAATAAAAGTAGATTGCTCATCAGGTACTTACATCAGGTCTTTAATAAAAGATATAGGAGATAAGCTAAATACTGGAGCTTATATGAGTGATTTGATAAGAACAAAGATAGGAGAGTTTAAATTAGAAGATGCTTTAAAACTACAAGAGATTTTAGATAAAAAAGACTTTAAGTTAATACCGTTAAAAGAAGCTCTTTACTTTTTTGAAGAAATACAGTTAACACCACAGTTAGAAAGAGCCTTTAAGCACGGTCAAAAGATAAAACTTGACGCAGATTTAAAAGGAATGTTTAAAGTGGTAAATCAGGAAGGACAGCTCCTTGGACTTGGGAAAATAGAAGAAGGAATATTAAAACCAGAGATTGTTTTGAGTTAGCATTTTCTAACTAACTGTATAACTGATATAATAATGCAAAATTTCTATTTAAGAGGTTTTACTTTTAATGTGGATACTTGGACAGCACGACGAAGGATATAGAAAAACAAGAAAATCGGTTTTAGAGCTTGTAGGAAATACACCATTAGTTAAGCTAAGCCGTTGTCTTCCTGACGATATAAAGAAAAAAAATATCGAAATATATGCAAAACTTGAAAGTTATAACCCTGGAGGGTCTGTTAAAGATCGCCCAGCAACAAGAATGATTTTAGAAGCAATAAATAGTGGAAAATTAACAAAAGATAAAGTAATAATAGATGCAACCTCTGGAAACACAGGAATAGCACTTGCAATGGTAGGAACCGCTTTAGGATACCAAGTAGAACTTGCAATGCCTGCAAACGTAAGTGAAGAAAGAAAAAGAATAATCAAAGCCTTTGGAGCAAAGATACATTTTACAAACCCCCTTGAAAGTACAGATGGAGCAATTATTTATGTTAGAAAACTTGTAGAAAAGTATCCTGATAAATACTACTACATAGACCAGTACAACAACGATGCAAACTGGAAGGCACACTTTGACTCAACAGCTGTTGAAATATGGAATCAAACCGGAGGAAAGATAACCCATTTTGTAGCTGGAATAGGAACAGGTGGAACTGTAATGGGAACAGGTAGAAGATTAAAGATATTTAACCCTGATATTCGAGTGATAGGAGTTCAGCCAGACAGCCCATTCCACGGTATTGAAGGATTAAAGTATATAGAAACCTCTATAAAACCAGGTATATTTGACGAAAACAGATTAGACAGAACAATGTTTATAGGAACAGACATCGCATACCAGAGGGCAAGGGAGTTATCAAGGTTAGAAGGAATTTTTGTAGGACAGTCTTCTGGAGCTGCCTTTGAAGCTGCTATACAAATAGCAAGAGAGATAGAGGAAGGAGTTATAGTATTTATCTGTCCTGATGGTGGAGAAAAATACTTAACAACGGCGCTTTACGACTATGAGTAAAAAAATATCCTGTGTAGTCTTAGCTGGTGGTCAAAGTAAGCGAATGGGAACTGATAAAGCCTTTTTGGCGTATAAAGATAAAACCTTTTTACAGACTATAGTAGAAAAACTATCAAAAAAGTGTGATGAAATAATTTTAAGTGTAAATAAAGACCCTCGAATCTACATAGACCACTTAAAGCCACATAAAGTCAAAGTAGTAAAAGACTTACATCCTTACGAAGGACCATTAAATGCTATACTTTCTGTATCAGAGCATATAAAAAATCCTTATGTATTTATAGCAACTTGTGATACGCCTTTACTTAACGAAAATTTGATAGATATTTATATGTCTATAATAGATGAGTTTGATGCTGTTATTCCACAAGTACACGGTAAATTTCAGCCACTTAACACTCTTTACACTAAAAAAAGCTTATTAAAAGTCAAAAACCTATACCCAGAGATAAAATCTCTTAATCAGTGGATAAAAAACTTAAAAAGGGTTTTAGTTGTTAACGAAGAAGTTATCCAAAACTTTGACCCAGACTTACTTACGTACAAAAGTGTAAACACACCTGAAGACTACGAGAGATTGATTAAGTATGGCCTTTAAAGTTTTCTTCTCTTATATTTATGTTATAATCTATTGAGTTTGGAGGTAAAAAAGATGGAATTTTTAAAAAGAGAAGAGGCTCCTTTAACTGCAACTGATTGGGAAAGGCTTGATAAGATTGTTATAGAAACAGTAAAGAGAAATCTTGTAGGAAGAAGATTTATTGAGTTATCTGGACCCTACGATGCAGGCGTTCAGTTTGTTCCTCAGGATATCATTGAATCTGGAAACAGTGGTGCTTGCGGTTTATTTGGCGAAAGTGATTGTGGAGTTGTAAAAGTAAAAGAAAGAAAATTTTTGCCCTTGCCTATAATATACAAGGATTTTAAAATCCATTGGAGAGATATAGAAACGGCAAAAAAGTTAGGAGTTCCTTTAGACTTTAGCGTTGCAGCCGTTGCAGCTTCTGACGTAGCGTTAACAGAAGATAAACTTATATTCCATGGAGATAAAGAAACAGGTTTTGAAGGTCTTTTGAATGTTAAAGGAAGGAATGTATGTAAAATAAAGGATTGGAGTAAGGAAGGAGAGGCTTTTTCTAATATATTAGAGGCAGTTGTAAAACTAAATGAGTTAGGATTTTACTCTAATTTTGCTTTAGTTTTAAATCCAAAAGACTATGCAAACCTACACAGACTTTACGGAAACAGTGGAGTTTTAGAAATAGAGCACATAAAAAAACTTTTTGATGTAGGAGTATTTACAGCTCCTGTTGTTCCTCAAAACAAAGCGGTTTTAGTTGCAACTGGAATAGAAAATATGGATATTTTTGTATCTCAAGATGTTATAACAGCCTATGTTAATTATGACAGTATGGACCATTACTTTAGAATTTTTGAGATAGTTGCCCTTCGTATAAAAAGACCAGAAAGTATATGTACAATTGAGTAAAAATACTTATTTTATAGGAGGATATATGAAAAAGTTTGTAGCGGTTTTATCGGTTGTTTTTTTTATGGCTTTATCTGTAGCTGTAAAAGCAGCTGACCTTGTTTTCATTGACGTTCAACCTGTGGTAAACAACTCTAAAGCTGGTAAAGATGCTCAGGCTCTTTTAGAAGAAGCAGGGAAAAAAGCTCAAGCAGAAGTTGAAGCAAAACAAAAAACTTTAAAGCAAGACCAGAAATCCCAAGAAGAGTTCCAAGCCTTTGCCATTCAAAAACAGCAGGAAGTTTTAAAAAGAAGAGATGAACTTCTTGGACAGTTTATGAAGTTAGTTCAAGAAAATTTAGAAAGCTTTGCAAAAGAAAAGAATTACTCTCTCATAATAGACAAGCAAGCAGTTTTATACGGAAAACCTGAACTTGACAAAACACAAGAGTTTTTAAACTACTTTGATTCCAAGTACGAAAAAGGTCCAAAAATAAAGTAAACTTAATAAAACATTCATAAAATATTAACACCTCCTCGGTAGAATTAATACAAATACTGTAGGAGGTGTTTAGTATGAAAATCTTAGAAGACCTAAAAATCCAATTTAAAGAAGTAGAGTTTGTATGTAAGTGTGGTAAATTACAAAAAACAGTTATTTTAGTAGGAAATGATTATGGATTTGAAACTGCTGTTTGTGAAAACTGTAAGAGAAGAAACTTTATAGAGTTTGACAACGGACTTGTAAAAGTTAAGTCTCTTTAAAAAGAAGAGAAAACAAAACCATACTTAAAACATTTACTAAAAATCCAACTATGACAGCTTCATACTCCAAACCAATTAGAAAGTTTACGAAAAACCAAGTTAGAAATCCTATAATAATTGAAGCTACTGCTCCTGCCTTGTTTGATTTGCTCCAGTATATTCCCAGTATAAACGGAGAGAACAATGAAACCAATGTGATAATTGAAGAGGTTGCAACAAGCTGATAGATACTCTCTCCAGAAAAAGCTAATAAAAGAGAAATTATACTTATAATTAAAACAGAAGATCTACTTAGAGTTAGTAATGCACTTTCAGAAAATGTTTTGAAAATTTTTGGAAGAATATTATTACTTAAAAGAGCAGATGGAGCCAAAATAGCAGCAGAAGCTGTACTTAAAATAGCTGACATCAATCCTGCAAAGAATATTGTTTTGATGTAATCGTTTGTATATAGAGAAATATAATCAATCAAAGTATTTTTACTTTCAAACCCTAAGCTAAATTTTATTATTAACACTGTAAAAAGAGGAATTAAAGCGACAGTTAAGTACATTAAACCCGCTAAAATAGAGGATTTAAAAGCAACGTCTTCACTCTTAGAAGACATATACCTTTGAAACAATTCCTGTCCTGGAATAGACCCAAGACTAATAGTAATCAAGCCTGCTATATACATTATAATATCTTTGTAGTTAAGCTCTGGAATTAGACTGTAATACGATGGTGGAATTTTTTTAAAAGCGCTAAACCCACCTGCCAAAATTATCACATCAAAAAAAACAAATAAAATACTAAAGATTATCACAATTGTTTGGATAAAATCAGTCAAAGCTATAGCCCACATACCTCCAAGGTATGTCAAAATCAAGACAATGAAAAATCCTATTAAAATGCTTACTTCAAAAGAAAAGTTTGTAATTGCTTTAAAAATAAGTCCAAAGGCAACAAATTGAGCAGCTATCCATCCAAAGTAGGATATTATAAGCATTAAAGTAGCTAAAATCTCAACTTTTTCTCCATACTTTACCCTAAAAAAATCTCCAAACGTAGTAAGTCCCATCCTGTATATAGGTTTTACAATAAGAAAACCTGCTAATATTAAACATAAAGCAGCTCCAAAAGGTTCTTCAATAACTTTAACAAATCCGCCCTTTAAAACTTCATCTGTCGCACCTAAGATAGTTTCAGAACCAAACCAAGTTGCAAAAAGGGCAAATGTAGAGAGAGAAAGAGGCAAAGACTGCCCTGCAAGAAGGTAGTCTCTACCTGTTTTAATTAATTTTTTTGAAAATAAACCAATTCCTATAAGTAAAAGTAAGTATCCAAAAATAAACCAAATCAACCCAGTTTATTTTTCCAAAATTCTATTTGACTTAAAACTTGGTCTTTTGCTGTCCCACCGAAAGACTTTCTCCTATCTGCTACGGTGTAAGGTGATAAAAGATTTAAAACATCTTCTTCAAAGCTACTGCTAAAATTTTTAAGTTCCTGTAAAGTTATACTTTCAAGGTCTCTTCCTTGATTTACAAGGTAAGCTACTATACTACCGACTATGTGGTGAGCCTGCCTGAAAGGTATTCCTTTTTCTACAAGGTAGTTTGCCAAATCTGTAGCTAACGCAAATCCTCCCGCAGCTGACTCTACTTTTTCTTTATTTATTTTAAGACCTTCTACAATTTTTGTTATACCGATTATAGAACCTTTTAAGGTTTTAACTGTATCAAAAACTGGCTCTTTATCTTCTTGCAGGTCTCTGTTGTATGCCAAAGGAAGACCTTTTACAATAGTTAAAAGAGCTACCAAATTACCGTAAACCCTTCCTGTTTTACCACGGATAAGCTCTAAAACGTCAGGATTTTTTTTCTGTGGCATTATTGAAGACCCCGTTGTTAATTTATCTGGAAGCTCTACAAAAGAAAATTCAGAAGAAGAGTATATTATCATATCTTCACAGAATCTTGACATATTTGCCATACATATAGAAGCGTTAGATAAAAACTCAATTGCAAAGTCTCTACTACTTGTGGCATCTATTGAGTTTCTCATTATTTGAGAAAAACCAAGTTCTTTTGCAACAAAATCTCTATCTATGGGAAAATCTACTCCTGCTACAGCTCCACTACCAAGAGGAAGCATGTCAATTCTTTTTAAGTTATCCTCAAATCTTTCCTTGTCCCTTTGGAACATTTCTAAGTATGCTAAAAAATAGTGAGCTACTCTTATAGGTTGTGCTCTTTGAAGGTGTGTATAAGCAGGCATCACTACATCTATATAAGCTTGTGCTTTTTCTAGTAGAGCATTTTGAAGTTGTGTTAAAAGGTTAATGATATCACTTACTTGATCTTTTAAATAAAGTCTAAATGCTGTTACAACTTGGTCATTTCTTGATCTTCCAGTATGAAGTTTTCCTCCTACATCTCCAATTTTTTCAATAAGTGATTTTTCTATGTTCATATGAACGTCTTCAAGCTCTTTTTTCCAAGTAAATCTACCTTCTTTAATCTCATTTTCTATCTGAGTTAAACCTTCTACTATTTTTTCAGCATCCTCTTTTGGTATTATTCCCTGTTTTCCAAGCATTTTTGCGTGGGCTATACTACCCTTTATGTCGTAAAGTGCAAGCTCCTTATCAAAAGAGACACTTTCTGTAAATTCTTCAACAAAAACATCAGTACTTTCCGAAAATCTTCCACCCCAGAGTTTTTTATCAACCATTATTCAAACCTCATAACTTTATGTTAAAATTTTAAGCATTTATTATACGATAATAAATATACAGTATGGTAAGAAAATTGAAAAAAGATTATATAGTTTTATTTATAGGTAATGTTTTTATACTTTGTTTTACTACTTTCCTCCTTTATTTAGATAAAAAAAACAGAGAATCTATTTATATACAAAGTAAAATAAATCAGCTTGCCTCAGAATTAGAAATAGAGGCAGATAAGTTTGATAACATAGCTAATATCTTTTTTTCTACAAAAGTAGAAAACGATTCAATATTGGAAATTTTAAAACAATCAGATTTTTCAAAAAGGTATATTTTGTATACCAAGTTTTACAAAGACTATAAAATTTTGCGTAAATATGGTTTTGAAAGGTTCATGTTTGTTTTACCAGATGGAACTGTTTACCTTAGATTTCATAACTTTAATAAATATGGTGATAAATTATCAGACGTTATAGAATTTTTTAAAGCCAACGATTCATTATCGATTATGGATAAAAGATTTCTAGATAGTTTGGTTTTCTATTTTCCTATATACTACCATAAACAACTTATAGGTTCTATTTATTTAAACGTTCCATTTTATAAAGTTTCTCAAGATTTATCAAAAACTTTTGGTAAAGAGTATATTTTCATAGTAAGCAAAGAATTTATAAATTTAAAAGAAAGTAAAAGTTTTATAGAGAGTGATTTAAGTAAAGACTATTTTATAGAAGGTCAAATTTTAAAAAATATAAAAAATTATGAGTTAATAAATCAATTTAATCAAAAGGCAAAAAATGATATTACCGAAAAACTGTCATCAAAAGAATCTTTTGTTATATTCAAAGAAATAGATGAGAAAATTATATCTGCAACTTTTTATTCTATTAAAAACCTATTACAAAATAAACATGTTGGTTTTATTGTCTCTTATGAAGAAGATAATACCTTTTCTATTTCTGAAAAAACTTTTTTAACAGCGTTGGGATTTTTATTTACTTTATTGATCATTATAAATATATTTATTTTTTATGTACTTAAGCTTAAAAAAGTGGCAGAGGAAAAAGCTATTACCGACAAATTAACAGGCTTATTTAATAGAAATATAATTGATAACCTTGTTGAGATTGAATATGAAAGATCAAAGAGAACTGGTAAACCTATTTCTGTTATTTTATTTGATATTGACCATTTTAAAAAGATTAACGATACTTATGGACATGACAAAGGTGATTATGTTTTAAAGACTGTAGCTCAAATAGCAAGGAAAACCTTAAGAAAATCGGATTACATTATTAGATGGGGAGGAGAAGAATTTTTAATAATTCTTCCAGAAACAGATTTAAAAGGTGCCATCACTGTTGCTGAAAAAATTAGACAAAATGTTGAAAATTTCTATTTTAAAGATATTAGTAAAGTAACTGTAAGTTTAGGTGTAACTCAGATAAAAAAGAATGAAAATTTAGAAAACGCAATAAAAAGAGCAGATCAAGCTCTTTATTTGGCTAAAAATAAAGGCAGAAACAGAGTAGAGTTTATTTACTAAATAAAATACAATCTTACTAAATTTAAAGCAAATTGGGATATATATAATCTAACGTCGTTTCTACTGCCTTTGTAAATTTCTTTGTAAACTTTTGTTTCTTTTCCGTCAGTAAAGCCTATATAGTGAAGGCCTAATGGTTTATCTGGTGTATCTCCTGTAGGTCCTGCTATTCCTGTATCGCTTACAGCAAGACTGCTACCGAAAATTTCTCTAACATTTTCAGCCATCTGTTTTGCAACTGTCCCACTTACAGCGCCGTACTTTTCTATATCTTCTTTGTTAACTTTTAAAATATTTATCTTTGCCTCGTTTGAATAAGAAACCAATCCTCCTAAAACATACTGAGAGCTTCCTTGAACGTTTACAAGTCTTGATACTATAAGACCACCGGTTGAGGATTCTGCAGTTGCAATAGTATATCCTTTTTCTTTAAGAAGTTCACCTACAACTTCTTCCATCTCTATGCTGTCTTCTGCGTATATTATATTTCCAAGCCTTTCTTTTACTTTCTGTTTTATCTGTAAAAACTCTTTTTCATCATTTTCCCATAAGAATATATCTACACCTTTTGGAGAAAAATTATAAGATATGTTTTTTATATCTTCTAACAGATAGTTTAAATCAAGCTCCTTTATTCCAAAAACTCTATAGAGCTGAGTAAATCTCTTTTTATCTTTTAATCCAAGTTTTTCTAAGGCATCGTAAAACATAGGTTCCATTTCAGAGGGAACGCCGGGAAGTGCAACTATAGCCTTTTTTACATCGTCTAAAACTTTTATAAATCCGCAAGCTCTACCGACAGGATTTTCAAGTATAGCCGAGCCGTAAGGGATTTTAGCCATACTTTTTCTCTCTGGGGTTATTTCTACACGGGCTTTTTTATACTCTGTTTTTAATTTAGATAACCACTCTTCGTGATATATAAGTGCAACACCTATGGCGTTTGCTACAGCTTGCCTTGTAATATCATCAGAGGTTGGTCCAAGTCCCCCTGATATAAATACTAGGTCTGACCTATCCAATGCATACTTTATGTAATTAGTAAGACTGTATAGGTCATCAGGAGAGATAATAATACCTACTACGTCAACCCCTTTTTCAAAAAGATTTTTAGCTATAAAAAGACCGTTTTTATCCTGTTTTCTTCCTTGAACAAACTCAGAGCCTGTTATTATTACTATTGCTTTCATCTTTTCACTCTGTATATTTTGTTATTTTTATAACTACATTTTGAGCCCCTGTTTTTACAACGATAGGTTCACTTTCACAGCTTCTTGAACTTTCCATAGGATTTCCTGATTGGGAAGTTTTGACGTATAAAATAACCTCATCTTTAAACTCTTTAAACATGTCTTCAACTAAAACGTCAGCTGGAGTTAGTTTAAAATTATAAGGGAAGCTTGGATTTTTAACTTTTTTAACAGCTAAAGGCTGAGGTGATATTCCTTTTCTTACGATGATAAACATATCTCCTTTACATTTATCTTTTAATTTTTCATCAATTAGTATTTTTCCTGAAATTTTATTTGGGTCTATAAAGTGTGCTTCTGGTGGTAGAGATTGACAGCTAAAAAGTGAAAAAGCTAAAAATATCAAAATGGCATATCTCATAAAAAACCTCTAGTGTTGTTTTATTAAACCAATTATATCATAATTGTATTATGCTAAAATAAAACGATAAAATAGCTTTTAGAGGTGCAGATGAACATAAACGTTGTTGATATTATTTTTATGATACCAGCTTTACTTATGGCTGTAATATTCCACGAAGTAGCTCACGGATTTGTTGCTTATAAACTTGGAGATGATACAGCAAAAAGAGAAGGCAGATTAACTTTAAACCCTATACCTCACATAGACCCTTTGGGTTCTTTACTTATTCCCGGAATACTTATACTTCTTAACTCTCCTATACTTTTTGGATATGCAAAACCTGTACCTATAAACCCTCTTAACTTTAAGATAGATATGAGAAAAGGAATTATAATTACGTCTTTTGCAGGACCGGGTACTAACTTTTTATTAGCCTTTTTATTTGCTGGACTGTATCATTTTATGAAAAATGAAACGTTTTTAACTTACTTTGCTTCTATCTTTGGAACAGCTTCTTTAGAATCTGTAATTATTCCTCTGGCTATATTTTTTAAGTATGCTGTATCCATAAATCTCATTTTAGGTATATTTAACCTTTTACCTATACCGCCTTTAGACGGTGGTAATATTCTCCTTAACTTTTTACCAAGAGAATTACAGGAAAAAATAGAACCTTACGAGCAGTTTGGCTTTTTCTTGATTATTCTTCTTTTAATGACTGGAATAATTGGCTTAATAATACTACCTATATACAGATTTTTCATAACAATTTTAATGTAAAAATCATAGAATTTATTTAATTTTAGCTATAATATAAATTGAGATTTAATTTAAGTTGGAGAGTTAATGAAGACTTTAAGAGATATAAAACCCGGTCAAAGTGGGAGAGTTATAGATATAACAGGTTGTGAGGATATAAAACAAAAGTTGTATGACCTTGGTATTATTCCAGGTGTAAAGGTTGAAGTTATTCAAGATGCTCCCTTTGGTGGTCCTATTAAACTTAAAGTCCATGATTACTGTCTTGCATTAAGAAAAAAAGAAGCTTCTTGTATTTTAGTAGAGGAAGAAAAATGAAAGAGATTGCAGTTGCTTTAGTCGGGAACCCTAACGTAGGAAAGTCGGCTCTTCTTAATGCAATATCAGGGTCAGATATAAAGGTCGGCAACTGGCCAGGTGTAACTGTTGAGAAATTGGAAGCTACATTAACCTACAAGGATTATAAAATCAGATTTATAGACCTTCCTGGCATTTATAGTTTAAGAAATCAATCAGCTGAAGAAAAAATAACGATAGACTTTCTACTAAAAGAAAGACCAGATGTTATATTAAACGTTGTTGATGCTACAAATTTAAGGAGAAACCTATATCTTACTTTTCAGCTGTTAGAACTTGAAATTCCTATGGTTATTTCTTTAAACATATGGGATGAAGCAGTTGAAAAAGGAATAATCATAGATTATGAAAAGATGAGTAAATTGCTGTGCTGTCCTGTAGTTCCAACTTCTGCAAAAAATAAAACAGGTATAAACCAACTTTTAGAAAAGATACTTGAAATCTATGAAAGTAAAAAATTTGTACAGTGTGAACATTTTGAATCTCAAATAGAAGAGTATTTAAAAAAAGTTATAGTTCTTGTTAAAGAGTACAATCCAGTTCTTTTAGACATCTATCCTAAAAGATACTTGGCAATATCTTTACTTGAAGGGTCTTTAAAAGACTCTATCTCTCCTGCTCTAGAAGAAAGTCTTGAAAAAATTAGAAATGAGATTAAGTCTTTGTACAAAAAAGACGTAAAAACGTTTATCGTAGAAGAAAGGTATGGAAACGTTCTAAGTGTTTATCATCAAACAGTTAAAAAACAGCAGGAAGACGTAGTAGATAGTTCTATAACATTGGATAAAATCTTTCTTCATAGATACCTTGGGCTACCGATATTCCTTCTTTTAGTTTGGATAGTTTTTGAGATTACTTTTAAAGTATCTTCTCCTTATGTTGAATGGCTTGATAAAGTGTTAAGTGTTGTATCTGGATGGACTTTGTCTCTTTTAAGCAGTATAAACACAAACGACCTTTTAAAATCTTTTATAGCAGAAGGTGTATTAGGTGGCGTTGGATTTGTTTTAACATTTATTCCTGTTTTGTTTACTCTTTATGTTATGATAGCGATACTTGAAGGTAGTGGCTACATTGCAAGAGCTGCTTTTTTAATGGATAGATTTTTCAGCAGTATAGGGCTAAGTGGAAAGTCTTTTATCCCTCTTTTACTTGGTTTTGGTTGTAATGTCCCAGCTGTTTATGCTACAAAAACGATAGAAAACACAAGGGAAAAAATACTTACTACTTTAATGATTCCGTTTATGTCCTGCGGTGCAAGGCTTACAGTTTTTGCTTTTTTTGTATCTGTATTTTTTAAAAACCATGGTGGACTTGTAATATTCTCTCTTTATTTGATAGGTATAATAACAGCTGTTATAGTTGCCCTACTTCTAAATAAATTTCACTTTAAAACTCAGTCTGAATTTTTCATTATGGAGCTTCCTCCTTACAGGCTTCCAACATTTCGATATATTTTAAAAAATGCTTGGATTAGAGTAAAAAGTTTTATAGTAGAAGCTGGAACGTTTATATTTGCTATGTCTGTTTTAATATGGTTTTTAACAAACATTCCTTACGGTGCAAAAAAAGATGAGACGATACTGGCAAAGGTGTCTCAAAAAGTTGCAGTTATATTTGAGCCTCTTGGATTTGGAACGTGGGAAGCTACAGCTTCTTTGTTTTCTGGATTTGTTGCCAAGGAAGTTGTGCTGTCAACGATGGGAAACATATACGTAGGAGAAAAAATTGAGGAAGAAACTAAAGAGCTATCTTTTCAAGAAGGAGTAAAAGAAATAGTTGTTGAGTTTGTAGATGCGAACATAAATCTTTTGAAAAACTTCATGGCTGTTTTTGGTTTTGTAAAGGTAGAGAGTGAAGAGGAATTTAATAAAAGTCTTGCTGATAGTATAAGAAGTGCGTTTACTCCTGCTTCAGCTTACTCGTTTTTAGTATTTCTACTTTTATACACTCCTTGTCTTGCAACTGTATTTGCAATAAAGCAGGAGCTTAACAGTTATAAATGGATGTTTATATCTATCGCTATAAATTTTAGCTCTGCGTGGATAATGTCTTTTATAGTTTATAGAATTTTAACTTTTTATAACTTCTAACAGTTGCTCTTGAACTGCTTTTAAAAGGGTCGTATCTGTTATTTTTTCTTTATTCTTTGTCCTTACATAAAAAGAGTCTCTTGCCCTAAGTCCCTGTGTAGAAGCTTTAACCATATGGACGTATATATCAAAAGAAGCAAAAACTCTTATAATGTCAAAAAGTAGTCCTATTCTGTCTTCTGCTGATACGTCAAAAATAGTGTATCCTTCTGACATTTCATTGTCTATTTTGACAAAGATAGGTGGTGGGACAGTACTTGCTTTAAATCCTTTTGGTCTTTTTACTGTTATCTTTTCAAAGTAAGAAGGTTCTTTCATAACATTTTCTAAAATCTCAACAAATCTATTAAATCTACTTTCATCTACAGCTTCAAGACTTGATGTAGAGATTTGCAGGTCTACAAGGTAAACTCCATCGTTTCTCTCAAAACTGTAAGCTGTAAGTATGTTTATTCCAAGGTAAGACAAAATACCTGTAATTATTAGCAGTGGATTATCAATATCTCTAACTGCTATTACAATATTAGAATAGCCAGCTCCTGTATTTTTTTCAAAATCTACGCTAAATTTATCGTCTGAAGATAAAAGTTTGTCTTCTAACTTAACATGTTTAACTATGTCATCGATTGGGGTTGAGATTATGTAGTAATCTGACAATCTGTTTATGTGCTTTTGTGCTTTCTCTTTTCCTAACTCTAATATTAGTATTTCTAAAATTTTATCTTTTTTTTCTTCTACTTTCTTTTCTATAGACTCTAAACTTCCTTCTGTTAAAAACTGAATGGATTTAGTATATAACTCTATTAGTAATGCAAATTTCCAATCGTTCCAAGCTCCTGGTCCTACTGCGTTTGCATCACAGTAAGTTAAAACTGTAAGCATATTTAAAAGTTCTTTGTTTTTTATAAGTTTTACAAACTCTGTTATTACTTTTGGCTCGTGAAGATTTCTTCTTTGGGAGATGTGTGCCATATCAAGATGATGCCTTACTAAAAAAGATACAGTCTCTATATCAGAAGGAGGATATCCAAACCTTTCTAATATATCTCTACTTAAAACCGATCCAAGTTCACTGTGGTCTGTTTTATGCCCTTTTCCTATATCGTGTAAGAATACAGCCCATATAAGAAGGTCTTTTCTTTCTATCTCTTTGTATATCTCATAAATCTGTTTCTTTTGAGGGCTGTCTATTCTTTGAAGATTTTCTAACTCTTCTAATGCTTTTATTGCGTGGGCATCTGTTGTGTACTTGTGGTAATGGTCGTACTGAAAGTGGCATCTTTGATATCCAAACTCTGGAATAATGTCATCTAAGACATAAAAGTCTTGCATCTTTTTAAGAGTTCTTGGAAGATTTGAGATATTGGAAAAAATTTCTCTTATTAATGCTTCTTCTTCCTCTGTTAAAACTTTATTTTTTAAAACTCTTTCATTTTTTCTTAAAAGATACTCAAGGGTTGAAGAGAAGTTTAATCCATAATTTTTGTAGTATTTAAAGGCTTTTAAAATGTTTACTGGGTCTCTTTCAAACTTTTTTGGGTCTAATACGTCTATCTCTTTTGACGTTCTTATAAAGACGTTGTCTATTGGTATGTACTCTTCGTAAGGATTTTCTTGTTCAATAAGGTTTTTTAGTATTCTGTTGGTTATGTTATTTATAGATTTAGCATTTAGGTAATAAAGTCTCATCATTCTTTCAACACTTTCTCTGAGTTCTTCGAAATCTGCGTTAGGGCTTGCATATCCTAATTTTTTAGCTACTTCTTCTTGTAGTGGGAATGTAAGGACATCGCATTTTTTATTACATAAAAGGTGCATCTGGTTTCTTATTTTAAGAAGGTAATCATAGGCGTTCATAAGCTCTATGTACTCTTCTTCAAGTATTATCTGTTTTTCTACAAAGTATTTATAATCGTTAACATCGTCTAAAACTTTTGCTATCCAGTATACTTCGTGAAAGTCTCTTAAGCCACCTTCACCTTCTTTAACGTGGGGTTCCATCATGTATATACTACTTCCTGTGTTTTGATATCTGATTTTTCTTGATTTTAAAGTTGCTTCTATATAAGCTCTTCTTCTTGATTTAATTAGTTTTTTAAATCTGTCTGTTAATGTTTTAAAAATTTCTTCGTTTCCGCATAAAAATCTTCCTTGAAGTAAAGCGGTTGCAACTGTTAAGTCTTCTTTTGATAGGTCTAAAAATGTTTTTATGTTTCTAGGAGAAAATCCAATGTCAACTTTTAAATCAAGTAAACAGTAGTAAAAGTTTTCTATGCCTGCTTTTAGCTTTGATATATCTTCGTGAGTATATACGATAGATATGTCTATATCTGATTTAAAACACAGCTCCCTTCTTCCGTATCCACCCAAAACAATTATAGCTATATTTTCTAAATCTGGAAAAGATATTTTTGCAAACTCTTTAATAGTTTCATCTGTAAGGTCAGAGAGCTGTCTGACTATCTCTAAACCACTTTCCCCTGCATAATGTTTTAGGATAAGTTCTTTCTTTTTTTCGTTGTAGTTACTAAGTATCCTTTTCTTTGTGTCTAAATCTAAAACTTCTACCATTTTTAAAAACCTCTTAAACTAATTTTATCACAGTGGTATAATTTTTTTATGAGATTTTATACGTTTGATAACATTTTAATAGCTTTTACAGAAAAACAAGATTTAAATCAGAGAGAGGAAAAAAACCGTTTACCTTTAAAGAATCATCTTAATGTAGATACTATACACATACCAAACCAGAAACACTCAAATAAAGTTGTAAAGATAGAAGAAGACTTAACTCAGGAATGTGATGGTATTTACACAGACAAAAAAAATACAGCTATAGGTGTTCTTACTGCAGACTGTATTCCGATAGTGCTGTTTAACAGTAAAGAGTTAGCAGTTATACACGCAGGGTGGAGAGGACTTTTTGATGGTATTATAGAAAATGGTTTTAGTCTTTTTAAAGATAAAAACGTTAAGGCATTTATTGGTGCCTGTATTAGAGGTTGTTGTTATGAAGTTGATAAACAGTTTGTAAACGATTTGAATATATCCGATAAATTTTATAAAATATACAACGATAAACCTTACTTAGATTTAGTTGCTGTAGCTATAAGTATACTGAAAAAACTCTCTGTAAAAGATATTTACGATATTGGAGAGTGTACAAAGTGTAGTGGGAAGTTTTTCTCCTACAGAAACGGAGATTTTGAAAGTAGAATACTTACAGCTGCTGTTATTAAGGAGTGAAAATGGGCTTAAAAGATTTTATCGACAAAATAAAAGGAAGAAGAAAGTTAAAAATAGAAGAAGGGTCTTGGATTAAGTGTGAAAAGTGTAAAACACTTCTTTACATAGAAGACCTTCTTAAAAATCTAAAAATATGTCCCCACTGTGGTTATACATTTAGAATGTCTGCAAAAGAAAGAGTAGACTCTCTCTTAGATAAAGTTTATTCCTACGACATTTTCTCTAAGATAAAGCCTGTTGATATACTTAACTTTAAAGATACAAAAAGGTACAAAGACAGGATTAAAGAATATCAAGAAAAAACAGGATTAAACGATGCAATAATAATTGCAAACGGTCTTATTTACGATAGAGAGGTAGTGATAGCCTCTATGGATTTTAACTTTATGGGTGGAAGTATGGGAAGTGTTGTAGGGGCAAAGTTTGTAAGAGGTGTTGAGTTTGCAATAGAAAAAAAGATTCCTTTTATATTAGTTGCAGCTTCTGGTGGAGCAAGAATGCAAGAAAGCATACTCTCCCTTATGCAGATGGCAAAAACAGCTATAGCTATTGACAGACTAAACAAAGCTGGAATACTTTACGTATCAGTCTTAACAGACCCAACTATGGGCGGTGTTTCTGCAAGTTTTGCATTTTTAGGAGACATTATAATAGCAGAGCCAGAAAGTTTAATAGGATTTGCAGGTCCGAGAGTTATAGAGCAAACAATAAGACAGCAACTACCAGAAGGCTTCCAAAGAGCAGAGTTTTTACTTGAAAAAGGACAGATTGATATGGTTGTAGATAGAAAAAACTTGAAAAAAACAATATACACACTGATAAAACACACCCATGGATAAACCAGTAATAGCAATAGTAGGAGCTCACAACAGCGGAAAGACTACTTTTATAGAGAAAGTGGTAAACATTCTGTCAGAAGAAGGCTTCAACGTCTGCTATATAAAACACGACCCAAAAGGGAAGGCAAAAACAGACACAGAAGGAAAAGACAGTTATAAAGTATATCAAGCTGGAGCAAAGCAAGTTATAGTAGCATCTCCTGATAAAGTATCATCTTTTGTAAGACTGCAAGATTATACACTTTTTGACTTTATAAAAAACTTCACGACCCAAAGCGTAGATATTATAATAGTAGAAGGATTTAAAACTGTAAAAGGTATCGACAAGTTTGAAGTGATACGAAAAGAAGAAAATAGACAGTTGATGATAAATAAGGAAGATGGATTGATTGGTGTTATAACAGACTACTACCAGTACGAGACAGTGTTTGATATTAATAACCCACAAGAATTTGTAATTTTTTTAAAAAATAACTACTTAAAGAGGTAGGAAAATGCAACTACATATAATATTTGCAGGAAGAGTTCATGGTGTAGGATTTAGAAAATTTGTAAAAAAAGTAGCAGACCAAATGAACGTAAAAGGTTTTGTAAGAAATCTTCCTGATGGAACAGTTGAAGTTTTAGCTGAAGCTGACGAAGAGACTTTAAAAAACTTTTTCCAAGCCATAGAAAATGGACCACCTTTAGCAAGTGTTAATGGTATCAGATACGAATTTTTAGAAAAAGAAGGAGGATTTGATGAGTTTAAAATCGAGTATTAAAATAGGTTTAGTATCAGCCTTAGTTCCTATTATAGCTATGGCTGAAGTTTATAAAGTTAAAAAAGGCGATACTTTAGAAAAAATAGCAAAAAAATATAACATAAGTGTTGAGGAAATTAAAAAAGCTAATAATCTTAAAGACGAAAAAAAATTAAAAGAAGGTATGAAGTTAAACATACCTGTAAAAACTTCTAAAGAAGAGAAGAAGAAAAAACACGAGGTAGCAGAAGAAACTTACACAGTTAAAAAAGGTGATACCCTTGAAACAATAGCCAAAAAGTACGGGTTAACGGTAAAAGAGATTATGGATTACAACAGTATGAAAGACGAAAAAATATTCGCAGGTGATGAGCTTAAAATACCTGTAAAAAGGTCAGCTAAGAAAAAAGAAGAAGAGGCAACGCCTCAAATAGACTACTCTAAATGTGAAGTATACACCTTAAAAAAAGGTGGAACGTTAAAACATGTATCAAAAAAAACAGGTGTAGATTTATCTATACTTGAAAAATTAAATGATATACCATCAAACCAATGGTTAAAAGCAGGAAGTAAAGTATGTATAGCACCTAAAAAAGAAAAAGTAGAAGAAAAAGTATCTAAAACAGAAGATTTAGAAAACTGTACAATCATTTACAATCCTACAAAGAAAACGTCATTGGATGAGATAGCAAGAAAGTTCCATACATCTTCAAGAAAACTTAGGAATATTAATAATTTACCATCAAGTGTAAAATATGTAGAAACAGGACAAAAAATCTGCGTCGCACGAGAAGACATCCTTTCTTCAAAAAACATAGTAGTAGAGGATAAGCATGAAACTATAAAAGAAGAGACAAGAGTCAAAGAAGAAACTCAAACAAAAGAAGTACCCCTACCTAAAAAAGTTGAACCTAAAGTTGCTAACGGTAATAATTTAGGTGTTAAATTAGATTGGCCTGTAAAAGGAAAAGTTGTTGCACCTTTCCAAAATGATGATCAAGTAAGACATCTAGGAATAGATATTCAAACAGATTGTGCAGCTCCTGTAAAAGCGTCTGAAGATGGTAAAGTGATATATGCAGGAGATGGAATAAAAGCATTTGGTAATTTAGTTGTAATAAGACATAACAATGGACTAACGACAGTTTACGGATACTTAGACAGTATTAACGTAAAAGAAGGAAGAGTTGTAAGTAAAGGAGAGATGATTGGAACTGCAGGAAAGTTGAAAAATTCAGACAACTGCGGTATCTACTTTGAAGTTAGAAAAAATGTAACACCTTTAGACCCAATGACAGTTTTAGAATAACTTATAAAGGAGTGATAGAATGCCTGAAGAATTTCCACGAATTAAAAGACTTCCACAGTACGTATTTGCTGTAGTAAACGATTTAAAAGCAAGACTAAGGAAAGAAGGAGAAGATATTATAGACCTTGGTATGGGAAATCCGGATTTACCACCAGCACCTCACATAATAGAAAAGCTGTGTGAATCTGCAAAAAAGAAAACAACCCACAGATACTCAATGTCTCAAGGAATACCAAGGCTTAGAAAAGCGATAACAGATTTTTATAAAAAAAGATATGACGTAGACCTTGACCCAGAAAAAGAAGTGATAATGACGATAGGTTCCAAGGAAGGCTTGGCTCACTTGATGCTTGCAATGCTTGAACCGGGAGACATTGCAATGGTTCCAAGTCCAAGATACCCTATTCACTACTACGCACCAGTAATAGCAGGAGCAAGTGTTTTAACCGTACCACTACCTTTAGAAGGTTCTGATAGTGAAAAACAAGAACAGTTTTTAAAAAATATTTATGAAACTTATGAAGACTCTTACCCTGAGGCAAAAGTCCTTATCCTCAACTTTCCTAACAATCCTACAACTATGACTGTAGATTTGGAGTTTTTTAAAGAGATAGTGGCTTTTGCTAAAAAGAAAAATCTCTGGATAATCCACGACCTTGCTTACGGAGACCTGTGTTATGATGGCTATAAAGCACCAAGTATTCTACAAGTAGAAGGAGCCAAAGATGTTGCAGTTGAAACGTACTCTATGACGAAAGGTTTTTCAATGGCAGGATGGAGGGTTGCTTTTGTCTTAGGAAATGAAACACTTGTGTATAACCTTAAAAGACTTAAAAGCTACCTTGATTACGGAACGTTTACACCTATTCAAGTAGCAAGTATAATAGCCTTAGAAGGGGATTACTCTGTTGTAGAAAAGGCAAGGGATACTTACTCTAAGAGGTTGGATATTTTAGTAGATGGGCTAAATAAAGCTGGGTGGCCTGTAGAAAAACCTAAAGCAACTATGTTCTTATGGGCAAAAATTCCAGAAAAATTTAGACATTTAGGCTCAATAGAGTTTAGCAAACTTCTTCTAACAGAAGGAAAGGTAGCGGTAGCTCCGGGAATAGGCTTTGGAGAGCACGGAGAAGGTTATGTTAGATTTGCAGTAGTTGAAAACGAAAAAAGAATAAGGCAGGCAGTCTCAAACATTAAAAAACTTATGAAAAAATACTGATGATACTTTACATCTTAAAAAGACTTTTTCAGATGATCCCTCTTATAGTAGGGATCACTTTTCTTTCTTTTGTTATTATCCAGATGGCACCGGGAGACTATTTAGACCAGCTGAGAATGAACCCTCAAATATCTGAATCTACAATTGAAAAACTAAAACAAACTTACGGGTTAGACCAACCTATCCTTATCCAGTACTTTAAATGGCTTTCAAATGCTATTCTTTTTGACCTTGGTTTTTCTTTTAGTTATAACATGCCAGTTTTAGAGCTTATAAAAGAGAGAGTACCTAATACTTTATTTTTATCAATAACTTCTGGTTTACTTGCATGGCTACTGGCAGTTCCTCTGGGTATATTTGCAGCTTTAAAGCCTAACTCTGTTGTAGATAAATTTATACAGATATTCTCATTTACGTTTATGTCTTTACCTTCTTTCTTTTTGGCTTTTTTGTTACTTTTTTTTGCTGTAAAAACAGGTTTACTTCCAACTGGAGGAGCTACAGGTCCTGGATATGAAAATATGCCTTTTTGGGAGAAAATTTTAGATAGAGTGTGGCATGTTAGCCTTCCTGCTTTTGTCCTTGCTATTACATCTTTAGCTGGATTGATAAGACTTGTTAGAAGTGCTATGATTGAAGCTCTTGTATCAGAATACGTTCTTTTTGCAAGGGCAAAAGGTTTATCTGAAAAGCAGGTTGTATTAAAACACGCATTAAGGAACGCCTTAAACCCATTTATAACTATCCTTGGCTTTGAGATAGCATCTTTACTCTCAGGAGCTGCTTTAGTGGAGATTATTGTAAACTGGCCGGGAATGGGTATGCTTATGCTTGATGCTGTTTTATCTCAGGATTTGTATCTTGTAATGGGTGGACTTTACATAGGCTCAATAATGCTCATTGTAGGGAATCTTATAGCTGACTTGCTTCTTGCAAAGTTAGACCCAAGAATAAGACAAAGAGAAGTGGAAGGAATACTAAAGTGAAAGAAGTTTTTAAATACATCAAAAAAAATAAGTTTGCCTACATATCTTTGTACATACTTGGTATATTCTACTTTTCAGCCTTGTTTGCAGACTTTGTAGCACCTTATCCTTACGATATTCAACACAGGGACACTCCTTACCATCCACCAACTCAAATTCACTTTTTTGATGAAAAAGGAAATTTTCACTTAAGACCTTTTGTTTACAAATACGACCTTGTTGACCCTGTTTTTAAAAGTTATAAAGTAAACTACGATGTTAAATATCCAGTAGAGTTTTTTGTAAGGGGGCATGAGCATTACTTACTTGGATTTATAAAAACAGACCTACATCTTTTTGGCGTAAAAGAAGGTAAGATTTTTCTTTTAGGAGCTGATAACTTAGGGAGAGATATATTTTCAAGGATGCTTTATGCATCTCGCATATCTTTATCTATTGGTATAATAGGCGTTTTACTTTCTTTTACTATTGGAGCTATTGTAGGTGGAGTAGCTGGATACTTTGGTGGGAAAGTTGATAACATTCTTATGAGGTTGTCTGAAATAGTAATGTCTTTTCCCGGATTTTATCTTATGCTTGCTTTAAGAGCTGTTTTTCCAATAACTTTATCTTCTGTAGAAGTGTTTTTGCTAATAGTGGTAATACTTTCTTTTGTTGGTTGGGCTGGACTGGCAAGGGTTATAAGAGGAATGGTTTTATCTATAAGGGAGCAAGAGTACGTATTAGCTGCAAAATCTTACGGGGCATCGTCTTTCAGAATTATAACAAAACATATAATACCAAACACTTTTTCTTATCTACTTATTGCTGCAACCCTTTCTATACCTGGATACATACTGGGAGAAAGTGCGTTAAGCCTTTTAGGGCTTGGAATACAAGAGCCATATGCAAGCTGGGGTAATATGCTCTCTTCTGCAAGGAGCATCACTGCCATCTCCTCTTATCCTTGGATACTTGCTCCCGGAGTTGCAATATTTTTAACTATTCTTGCCTTCAACTTGCTGGGAGATGCCTTAAGAGACGCTTTAGACCCTAAACTTAAAAGATTGATAAAGTAAGTTAGATTCTTAAAGTGTGTCCGTTTTTTTTAAGCCAGCCATCATAATTTTCATAATCTGGCATAATTATTTTTACTTTGCTCCAAAAATCTTTACTGTGATTTTTTTCTACTATATGTACAAGTTCGTGGACTACAACGTAATCAATTACTGGTAAAGGTGCCATTATAAGTCTCCAAGAGAAGTTAAGATTATTATTATGAGAACACGAACCCCATCTTTTTTGAGCGTTTGTTATATTTATACAGTTATACTTAAATCCTCTTTTTTGAGCATAAAATTCTACCCTTTCCTTTATCTTTTTGTATGCTTTATCTTTGTACCACTGAATAAAAATATTTCTAGCTACTGGTAGATAATCTTTTAACAAATAAAAGCCATTATTGAAAATGAGAGGTTTGTTTTGATTTTCTGCTATCGTGAGCTTGTAATAGTTTCCAAGATATAAAAATTCTTCACCACTTATAAATTCTTTTTTACCTGATTTTGAGTTTCTTTTATTTATCTCTTCTAACTTTTTCTCTATCCATCCTTTGTGTTTCACAACCAACTTTAACACAGTATCATCATCCGCATGATAAGGTGCTTTTATTATTATGGTTGCATCATCTGTTATTTGAAGGGCTACCGTTTTTCTGTTGCTTCTTATAATCTTTTCTATTTTTATGTTATCCATTGCCACCACCATAAATATGGTAAGAAAGTTCAGATAGATAGTTAAACATAACTAAAAGTGAAATTCAAATATAACAAAAATTTAGCCTCTTGATTTTCGGTTTTTTTTCGGTTATAATAAAAATAGTGAGTATAAATAAAAAGGAAAATATATGCATGCGTAAAAAACAGCAAGAAATACTTAATTTTATTGAAAGCTTTTATAAAAGAAACAGAAGATTTCCAACATTAAAAGAAATAGCATCACATTTTAATATATCTGCTGTATCTACAGTACACGAGCATTTGGAAAAATTAGTTGAAGAGGGGTATTTAAAAAAAGTAAAAAGAGGAATTTATGAATTATCTTATAATGTATGGTCTTTTCCTATAATAGGATATATAGCTGCGGGTAATCCAATAGAAGCTGTTAATGATTTATTTGAAATTATAGATATATCTAATCTATTAGATTCTCATAACTGTTATGCTCTTAAAGTTAAAGGAAACTCAATGATTGATGAGCATATTTTAAACGGAGACATAATCATTGTAGAAAATAGACAAACTGCAATAAACGGAGAAATAGCGGTTGTTTTAATAGATAATCAGGAAACGACCTTAAAAAAGGTATATTTTGAAGATAAAATGGTAAAGCTTGTCTCTGCTAATCCAAATTTTGAACCAATGTATTTTGAATCTGAGAGGGTAAGAATACAGGGAGTTGTAAGAGGAATAATAAGGGATTATAAATCACAATTAAAAAGGAAGGGTTAAATTGATAGGAAAATCTGAAAATAATTGGAAAAAAATAACAGCTGATAAAGCAACATATCACGAATTAATTTTTAATTTAGCGTCTAACGGGTTAAAAGTTTGTTTTATAGAATGTAGTCATAAGTTTGACCCTTATCTAATAACACAAATAGCAAGAAAACATAAAAAAGATCATCTAAAAATACTTGAAAGAATCTTTGTAATTAGGGTATTTAACATACACCATTTAAAAACTGCAATAGAGAAAGCAAAAATTTTTGATTATATCTTTATTTCAGGGATAGAAAGGCTAATAGATAATAGCTGCGTATCTCTAAAAGAAAAAGAGTATTTTAAGGAATACCTTTTAGAACAGATAAAGAGTATAGATAAAAAAATATTTTTTATTACAAACAAAATATTAACTATTAAAAAAAGCGGAGGTATTAAAAATGGGTAGATTAATGCCATCTCCTACTGGAATTGTTTTAAAAGAAAAAGAAAGCTGGTCAGAATTTAGAAAAGCTTTGAGAAAAGATGATAGAGAAATTTTTGATGAACTATTTTCATACGCAAAATTTCATGCTACTGCAATTGGAGAATCAAATAAATTTTATCCCATGGAAGCTATATTACTTTCAATGCTTATAGAAATGAAGAAAGAAATAAACAATCTAAAAAGCCAGCTAAAAAATGGAACATAAAAATGTTTATCTTTTAGATATATATTCTAATCCTGAAGGAATTACATTATGGTTTTTATCAGAAAAAGGAGAAAAATTTAAAATAAAGAAAAGTTTTAGTCCTTACTTTTTCCTCTTAAAAACAAAAGAGAGCAAAAAGATAGTAAAACATCTTTATGATGCGTTTAAAAACAATATAAAAATAACTATAGAAATAAAAGAAGATTTAATTAATGGAGAATTAGAAGTTTTTAAAATAGTATCTAAAAATCCATTAATTCATAACAAATTAATTTTATTTTTAAAATCAACACCATTAATTGAAGAAGGTATATTTTACAATCTTCAACTCACTCCAGAACAGCTGTTTATGTTTGAAAAAGATATATTTCCATTTTTTAAATTTAAAGTAATTGGAAATAAATGGATAAGAAATGACAATGTTAGTAAAATAAATTATGAAATACCTTATCTTAAGAAAATTTATCTAAAATTTGAAATAGATAGAGAAAATCCAAAATATATAAAAACACTTCCTCCAATTTCAGTTAAGATTGAAGGAGAAAATGAAATAATAGTGGATAATGATGTTGAATACATAAACAATCTTATTGAAAAATTTGATCCAGATATCGTCATAACAGAATACGGAGATAGTATTATCCTACCAAAACTGCTTGAAAATAATGTAAGGAGTTTAAACATTGATAAAATATCATATAGATCAAAAGGTGTAAGTTTTGAATCTTATGGAAAAGTTTATTACAGGGATCCTTCTGTGTATTTAAGGGGAAGAATTCACATAGATAAGAAAAACTCTTTCTTTTACAATGAAGTAGGTTTTGAAGGGATAATAGAACTATCAAGAATATCGTCTCTTCCGGTTCAAAAGTTAGCAAGATCAGCAATCGGAACACCGATTACATCCATGGAAATGAAAAAGGCATTTCAACAAGGATATTTAATTCCATATAGAAAAAGCATTTCAGAAGATACTAAAACCGCAAAAGAACTTATGAAAATAGACAAAGGTGGTTTAACATACAGACCAATAAAAGGAATTCATGAAAACGTGGCTGAACTTGATTTTTTCTCAATGTATCCATCAATAATACTCAATTACAACTTATCTTATGAAACAATAAATTGTAAACACTCAGAATGTAAAACAAGACTTCCTTATGTAAATTACAGAGTATGTACTAAAAAATTAGGAATAGTCCCACAAGTACTAAGATTTTTACTACTTAGAAGAAAAAAATTGAAACAACTAAAAGAAGAAAAAAGACAAATTGCATTAAAATGGCTTCTTGTAGTAAGCTTTGGATACCTCGGATACAAAAATGCAATATTCGGAAGGATTGAATCCCACGAAGCAACAACAGCAATAGGAAGGATGATGCTATTATCTGCTAAAGAAGTGGCTGAAAGAGAAGGTTATAAATTTCTTCATGGTTTAACAGATTCTATATGGGTCTATAAAGAAAATGTAAATCAGCTGGATTATAAGAATTTAGAAGAAAAGATAAACAAAGTTATAAACAAAAAGTTTAAAGGAATAGCTAAGGAAAATATAGGATTTAAAATCAACCTTGAAGGAATATACGACTGGATAGTGTTTTTATCCTCAAAATTAGATGATATATCTGTTCCAAATAGATACTATGGAAAATTTAAAAATGGAGAGTTAAAAATTAGAGGAATAGAGATAAGAAGACATGATACACCGGATTTTATAAAAGATTATCAAGAAGAAGTTTTAAATATTTTAAGAACTGCTAAAAACAAAAAAGAACTCCTAGATAAGAGGCAGTTAATAGATCAGATAACAGAGAAATATAGAAATATGTTAGAAAATGGTGATATAAAAATTGAAAAATTAGTTGTAGTAAAAAGAAATTCTAAGGAAGTATTTGAGTATCAAAAAAGAACGGACATATCGGAAACGGTAGGTACATTGGTAAAAGAAGGAATAAAAGTAAATCCAGGGGAAAAAATAAACATAATCTATGTTAAAGAATATAAAGGAATGCCATACGAAATCTACATAAAGTATCCAAAATTTATAGACACTGAAAAGTATATTAAAATGTTATTTGAAAGTAAAAAAGCTTTTAATTTTGAAAATTTAGAATAGTTTAATATCTAACAGAGTGTCATTAACTTTATTTGAAAAAGCTAAGGATGTATAATATTTATAAAAAATTCTTTATTTAGGAGTTTTTAATGCATCAAGGAATAGTAATTTTAGATTTTGGCTCTCAGTATACTCAACTTATAGCAAGAAGAATAAGGGAGCTACATATTTACAGTGAGATACTTCCTTATAATACACCTGTTGAAGAGATATTAAAACATAACCCAAAAGGGATAATATTTTCTGGAGGACCTGCGTCTGTATACGAAGAAAATGCACCAAAACCTGATGAAAGAGTCTACGATTTAGGACTGCCTATACTTGGTATATGCTACGGTTTACAACTTATAACCCATCACTTTGGTGGTGAAGTTGTAAAAGCAGACAAACACGAGTATGGAAGAGCTGAAATCCAAGTTTTAAATCACGAAGATTTATTTTATGAAATTCCTGAGTTTACTCACGTTTGGATGAGCCACGCAGATAAGGTTGTAAAACTCCCAGAAGGTTTTGAAATCCTTGCAAGGTCTTTTAATGCACCTTATGCAGCGGTAAGAAATAAAGAAAAGAAAATATGGGGAGTTCAATTCCACCCAGAAGTAAGTCATACTCTATTAGGAAAAGAAATCCTTAAAAACTTTGCAGTTAGAATATGTGGTTGTAAACAAGACTGGACTATGGGCAACTTCCTTATGGAAGAGATTGTAAAGATAAGACAGACGGTAGGTAATAAAAAAGCTATTTGTGCATTGTCTGGAGGGGTTGATTCATCGGTTGCAGCTGTTTTAGTTCATAACGCCATTGGAGATAACCTTACATGTATTTTTGTAGATAACGGCTTACTTAGAAAAGGAGAAAGAGAACAGGTAGAAAAAACATTTAGAGACAACTTCCATATTCCTTTAATAGTAGTAGATGCAAGAGAAAGATTTTTAAACGCTTTAAAAGGTATAACTGACCCAGAGCAAAAAAGAAAAATAATAGGAAACCTTTTCATAGAAGTTTTTGAAGAAGAAGCTAAAAAGTTGAAAGACGTAGAGTTTTTAGTCCAAGGAACTTTATATCCTGACGTTATTGAAAGTGTGTCGGTAAAAGGACCTTCAGCAGTTATAAAAACCCACCACAACGTTGGAGGTCTTCCTGAAAGAATGAATTTAAAATTAATTGAACCTTTAAGGGAGCTGTTTAAAGATGAAGTGAGAGAGCTTGGAAAAGAGCTTGGTCTTCCTGACGAGATAATATACAGACAACCATTCCCCGGTCCTGGACTTGCTATAAGGGTAATAGGAGAAGTAAATCAAGAAAGTCTTGATATACTCAGAGAAGCTGACGCGATTGTTTTAGAGGAGATTAAAAAAGTAGGGTTGTATAAAGAACTATGGCAATCATTTGCAGTTTTACTTCCAATCCATACAGTAGGAGTGATGGGAGATTACAGAACTTACGAAAAAGTTATTGCAGTTAGAGCTGTAGAGAGTAGTGACGGTATGACAGCTGACTGGGCAAGACTTCCTTACGACCTGTTAGACACAATTATGAGAAGAATAATAAATGAAGTCAAAGGCGTAAACAGAGTAGTTTATGATATATCTTCAAAACCTCCTGCAACGATAGAGTGGGAGTAATTTGAAAATAGGATTAGTTTTATCAGGAGGAGCTGTAAGAGGGCTTGCCCACGTGGGCGTCCTTAAAGCCCTTGAAGAAAGAGGAATAAAGCCAGACTTTGTCTCTGGGGTAAGTGCAGGTTCTATCATAGGTGTATTTTACTGTAGTGGCTATACTCCCAAGGAAATGGAAGAGATAGCTCTCAAAACCAACTTTACAACTATGATAAAACCATCTCTATCAAAAAAAGCTTTTTTTAGTTTAGATAGTATTGAAGATTTTCTTAGAAAATATATACCATATAAAAAATTAGAAGAGTTAAAAACTCCTTTGTACGTTTCTGCAACAAATTTAAACACTGCCAACATAGATTTTTTTAGTGAAGGAGATGTAGTAAAAATAATAAAAGCCTCTTGCTCTATTCCAGTAATGTTTAAACCTGTAAAAATAAGAAATCATTTTTATGTTGACGGCGGTGTTATGAATAACCTACCTGTAGAGCCTTTAATTGATAAAACCCACTATATTATAGGCAGTGAAGTAAACCCATTTTTACCAGAAGAAAAGGATTTTAGTAATGTTATTTCGATAGGAATAAGAAGCTTTTACCTTGCAATTCGGTCTAACATAGAATCACGGAAAAAATACTGTAATCTTTTTATACAACCTCCAGACCTTGTAAAAATCCCTCTTTTTGCAACTTGGAAGGCAAAAGAAGCTATAGAAATTGGCTACAACTACACTAAAAATTTAATTAAAGATTTAAATCTTTAAACGACCGTTCTTTTATCAGTCTGCCATTTTCAAAAAATAGGATTTTATCACACTTTTCTAACGTTTTTAACCTGTGGGCTATAATAAGAACTGTTTTATCATAAAAATGGCTGTAAATACTCTCCATTACATACTTTTCTGTCTCTGTGTCTAAAGCTGAAGTCCCTTCATCTATTATGACTATCTCTGGATTTTTTAAGAAAATCCTTGCTATTGCTATTCTCTGTCTTTCTCCGCCAGATAAACTACTTCCTCTTTCTCCTACAACCATTTTTATACCGTCTTTATGTTTAAAAACGAAGTCAGCTTTTGCAAGCTTTAAAGCTTGAGTAATCTCTTCTTGAGTTGCATCAGGTTTTACTATTCTAAGGTTGTTTTCTACGGTATCGTTAAACACAAAAACATCTTGAGATACAACCGCTATTTTATCCCTTAAAGACCTAATACTGTAATCTCTAAGCTCCTTATCATCTAAGAATATTTTTCCTTCATAGTTTCTATAAATTCCATAAAGGAGCTTCACAAAACTACTTTTTCCACTACCTGTAGGACCTACAATACCTACTTTTAAACCTTTTTTTATTTCTACATTTACATCTTTTAAAATATAGTGGCTATCTATTTTTAGACTTACATTTTCGTACTTTATTTTATCTTTTAAAGTTTCAAAATTTTCTCCATCTTCTTTCTCCAGAGGTAGATTTAAGACAAACAAAATCCTCTCTACAATAGGGGTTATGACTTTTACTTGAAGTAAACCTCTTTGAAGTATCTGAATAGAGTTAACAAGTATAAGTAGAGCAGATAAAAAAGAAAATAACTCTCCTGTTGTTAACTCTCCATTTATTATCCTTATTCCACCGTAAAGTATTATCCCAGAAGCTGCAAAGTAAGATGCAACTTCAATAGAAGAAAGAAAAAAAACGTCGTATAGTGCATTTTTTCTTTGATTTTTAAAAAATGTTTGATTAATCTTTTCAAAGATGTTGATTATAAACTCTTTTTTAAACAGTTTTACTGTTTCAAGTCCTGATATAACTTGGTTTAAAAACTGAGTATACTCTGATACTGATTCTTGCAGCTTTTGAGAGTACTTTTTTCTTTTATTTCCAAAGTAGTTAAAAGATAAGGCAAAAAGTGGTGTTGCCACTAAAAATATAGCAAACAGCTTCCAGTCCATATAAACAAGAACAAAAACCATTGCAACTACGGTAAAAATCTGAGTAAAAAGGTCTATTCCTAAAAAAATCATTGAGTTTCTAAATGCTTCTACATCGTTTGTAGCTCTACTTAGAATATCTCCGTACTTTTTCCCTAAAAAAGCAGAAAAGTCTGCATTTATAATCTTATTAAATATCTCTTCTCTAATGTTTTTTACTACTTTTGCAAGTGCAAGGGGAAAAAGATACTCTTTTAGAATAAAGCCGATTTGTTTTAAAATAGCCAGTCCTAAGATTAAAAGGATTATAAGTTTTAACTTTTCTAAATTTTTTTCTATAAAAACTTTATCTATGACATCTTTTACGATAAATGTAAGTCCTGATAAGCTTCCAGCTTCTATTAGACTTCCTAAAAGTGAGAAAAAAAGTAAAATCAAGTAAGGTCTAAATCTTTGATAAATAAATCTTAAAGTTAAAATTTTCAGCTCCTGAGAGTTGGATAATAGTATAGATAATATATCACAATATTTGATTTGATGAGAAGAAGGATTTAAAACCCCCCTGCTTACGCAGGGAGTTAGAACATTACTTGAGTAAATTAGCTACTGCTTGTAAAACTTCGTCGTAGTTAGGCTCTTCTGTTATTTCTGGAACTATTTGCTTGTAAGCTACTGTTCCGTCTTTATCTACTACAAATACAGCTCTTGCAAGGATTCCTTTTAATGCTCCCTCAGCTATTAAAACACCGTACTTTTCCATATCTCTGTATCTAAAGTCAGATGCAACAGTTATGTTCCCGATGTTGAAAGACTCACAGAATCTTTTTTCTGCAAATGGTAAGTCCATAGATACAACTGTTACGTCAACGTCGTATCCAGCACATTTTTCATTGAAAGTTTTTGTTTCTTTTTCACAAACAGGAGTGTCTAAAGATGGAACTGTGATAATGACTTGAACCTTTCCTTTTGCACCACCTATTCTTTTTTCTGATAAGTCAGATGCTACTACTACAGCTTCTGGAGCTTTGTCTCCTACGTTAAGTTGTGGTCCTGCTAATGCCACAGGATTTCCTTTTAAATTTACTGTTGTTGCCATTACAACACCTCCCAAAAAATTTGATTATAATTTTAACGAAACCTTTATTTAAGTAATATGATTGTAATCAAAGGTGATTTATGATAATTGACAGAGTTTTTTCAAAGTGTTATCTTATTATAGTAGGGGGACGTAGCTCAGTTGGGAGAGCGCTTGCATGGCATGCAAGAGGTCGGGGGTTCAAGTCCCCTCGTCTCCATTATATTAAAGCACACCACCAAGAGTTAATCTTTTTATCCTAACTGTAGGTTGAGCATCACTTACAGGAGCTCTCTGTCCATCTTTTCCACAAGTTCCAATCGCCCATCCTAAGTCATATCCTACCGCATCAATATCCATAAGAGCTTGAGGTCCATTACCTATTAAAGTTGCTCCTTTTATAGGGTAAGTAATTTCTCCGTTTTCTACTCTGTATCCTTCAATTATTTCAAATACAAAGTCTCCGTTAACTGTGTTTACTTGTCCACCGCCCATCTTTACTACGTATATGCCATCTTTTGTGTCTTTTATAATATCTGATGGGTTGTCTTTTCCTGCATCTATGTAAGTGTTTGTCATTCTGACAATTGGTATGTTTTTATAACCGTCCCTTCTTCCGTTTCCTGTTGACTGTTTACCTTCTTTCATGGCTGTTAATCTGTCATACATATAACCAACTAAAATTCCGTTTTCTATAAGGACTTTTCTTTGAGCTGGGACACCTTCATCATCAAAATTAAAAGAACCGTTTTTACCTTTTAACGTTCCATCATCTATAACTGTAACAAGGTCAGAAGCTACTTTTTGTCCTATCTTTCCTTTGTAAACTGACAAACCTTGATTTACAAGGTCTGCTTCTAAACCATGCCCTACTGCTTCGTGAATCATAGTCCCGCCAGCGTGAGAAGACATTACAACTGTAAAACTTCCAGCTGGTGCAGGTTTTGCCTTTAATCCTAAGACAGCTCTTTCAGCTGCTTTTGTAGCTACATAATCTATAACATCAATAAAGTCTTCGTTAAAAAGTTCGTAGCCTACACTTCCTCCAGTTGCTTCATAACCACGGTATAAAGAAGATCCATCACTTGCTATCGCTTCAACAAAAAATACTACTCTTACTTGGTGGTCTTCTACAATTTCTCCAAGAGAGTTTATGATTAAAATATCTCTTTTTACATCTCTTAAAGTTACTGATACCTGTTTTATTCTTTCATCGTAAGACCTTGCTATTTCGTTTGCTCTTTCTAAAAAATCTTTTTTCTTTTTTATATCAAACTCGTCAGGGTCTATTAAAACTTCTGTTTTACCTATGTAGTGGCTTTTTCCTACTGCTATCTTTCCTTCTCCTTCGTATTTAGCCAATGTTTTTGCCAAATTCAACAGATTTTCATAGGTTAAATCACTTGTATAACCATAATTTGTCTTAAAGTTTTTTATAAGTCTTAAACCTACTCCAGTATCTCTTCCACTATTTACTTTTTCTATTTTGTTATCTTCTAAGTTAAGCGTTAAACTTTTTAAATCCTCAAAGAATATCTCTCCGTATTCTCCTTTATCTGCCAATAACGCTGTAAGTATGTAAGGTGCTTTTTCTCTAATAAGCTCTTTCATAGTTCCTCCTTATAAACCTAATAAGAATGCTACTTCTTCAGGTTTTCTTCCTTCTAATAAATATTGTAATGCATTTAATCCTTTTTCATCTAAAGATATGTAAAGAGCTTTTCTTTTATCTTCAAAAGGGACTACAAGTACAGGAACTCTCCATGTTTGAATAAATCTTTTCCAATCACTTTGAAAATTTGTAAGTAAAAGTTTTGCTTCAGTGGTTTTTCCAAGTAAGTAGTTTACAAGTGCAAGCATATACTTTCCTTCAGGAATTTTTGACGCTGATTTTGCGAGTTCTTTTCTGGCATCTTTTAAATTACCATCTATGTAGTAGTTAAAACCTTGAACAAAAGCTTTTTCTTCTTCTGGCATATCTAAATAAAATTCAAATGGTACTTCCATATAAGTTTCTACGTTATCGAACTCTATAAACTCATTAACTTGTGTCTCAAATTTAGCTGGATGTCCTTTAAAAATCAAAATTCCTTTTTCCATACTTCACCTCTTAAAGTTTTTCAAAATTTTACCATTTTAGCATTTGATAAAATATGGTATAAATCTTATTTTAACAATGATTTTTGATTTTTTAGAGAAGAGAGATAAAAAAGGCCGGGGTGGGAATCGAACCCACGTATAAGGGATTTGCAGTCCCCTGCCTTACCACTTGGCTACCCGGCCATTTAAGATTAATATATTATAGCACAGTTTATTTTTATTTCAAAATCTGGGTATTCAACATTTAACTCTGTTTTATCTTTTTTATCTTCACTTCTAAAACTCTTCTTTTTTCTATTTTTAAAACTTCAAACTGGTAATCTCCGATATATATAACTTCGTTCTTTTTTGGCATTCTTCCTAAGATGTAAGTTATCATTCCGTTTACCGTTTCGTAATTTCCTGCTGGTAAATCTATATCTATAAGGGTCTTTAGCTCTTTTACTTCCATTAAACCATCAACTACTATTTCATCTACCGATTGTCTTTTTAATTTAGGTTTCTCCTTTTTTACAAAATCATCTTTTATCTCTCCAACTATCTCTTCTAATACATCTCTTAGCGTTATTATACCTATGGTAGCTCCTCTTTCATCAACAACAACCGCTATGTGGTCTCTATAGTGCTTAAAACCTTTTAAAACGTTAGGAAGGCTTGTAAATTCTGGAATGTATCTTATACCTTTTATGTACTTTGTTATTGGGTCGTTTGGTTTTGCAAATAAAAGGTCGTAAGACCTTACAAATCCTATTATCTGATCTATTCTTTTTCTATAAACTGGAATTCTCGTGTATCCTGATTCTTTAAAAACTGGAACAACTTCCATAACTTTTTTATCGTCAGCTACTGCTACAACATCAGACAAAGGTATAACAATCTCTGATATTCTCCTTTCACTAAATATTAAAATATTTCCTATGATTTTCTTTTTAAGTTCATCTATATATTCTATTTGAAGTAAAAGGTCAAGGAGCTCCTCTTTTGTGTAATACTTTTCCTGTTTAGACTTTAATCTGAATAAAAAGAATACAACCTTGTTAACTCCTTCTGCAAACCATAAAAATGGCTTAAAAACTTTTCTAAAAAAATCTAAAAATTCAACTATTAAATAAATTAATTCATCTGCATAGTGCTGAAAGACGCTTTTTGGTATTATTTCTCCAAATAAAAGTGTAATAATCACTATAGCTTCTGCAAAGATTTCTTCTTTACTTTTTAAGATAGGAAAAATTACAGACATATCGTGTAGCATAGCAACAAAGGTGGAAGTAGCAAGGGTTATACTTAAAATTGTTCCTACTAGTCCAACGTAAATGTACTGGTTATAGTATTTTTCAAGTAAGTTATAGACTTTTTCTGCCTTTTTGTTCCCTTCTGATGCTCTGTACTTTAATTTTGTTTTATTTACGGAAAATAACGCTATCTCACTACCAGAAAATAGAGCTTCAAAAAACACAAAAAGAATTATAAGAACTATATAACTAAACATTTTCTGTTTTAACCTCTTCTTCCCATTGAGTATTTTGAAGTTTTTCTATCTGCACTTTTTCTACTCTGTTAAATGACATTTGAAGTACAGTAAACCTATAGTTTTTGTAATCAAAGTACTCTCCTTCCTGTGGAAATCTTTTAAACTGGTCTAAAACAAAGCCTGCAACTGTATCGTAGTCGTAATCTTCAGGAAGCTCTATACCCAGCTCTTCTTTTAAAAAGTCTACATCTGTTTTTCCAAGAACAATCCAGGTATTTTCGTTTATCTGTCTTATGGCTGGTTCTACAGGTTCAAACTCTTCTGGAATATCTCCAACTATAGACTCTATTATGTCTTTGTAAGTAAGCAATCCTACAGTTGTTCCGTGTTCGTTTACCACTATTGCAAGGTGCTGTTTAGATTCGTTAAATTTTTTCATCGCTTCTAAAAGGGTTGTAAATTCTGGTAAAAATAAAGCTGGTTTTATAAAGCTATCTATCTTTTCTTCTTTACCTTCTAATATTAGAAAGATAATATCTTTTAGATGAAGTATTCCTACTATGTTATCTAAGTCTCCATCATAAACTGGTATTCTGCTGTAATCTTTATCTTCAAGAAGTTTAGTTAAGTCTCTTATAGATATACCTTTTTCAACAGCAAATATATCTCTTCTTGGTACCATTATCTCTATCACTGTTTTTTCTTCAAGTTCAAAAGTGTTGTCTATAAGCTCTTTTTCTTCTTCTGTTATGATTTTTAAATCACTTGCATTGTGAATTAAAAATTTAAAATCTTCTTGTGTAATTTTATGTTCTTCTGTTAATATTTGAATACCAAATTTATTTAATGTCCACTCTGTTATCTTTAACAAAATAAATCTAAATGGTGTTATTGCTGTATAAAATAAGTAAAATGGTTTTGCTATGGTTAAAGCATACTTTTCAGGATAGTTTGTCCCTATAATCTTAGGTGTTATATCTCCAAGACTTAAAAGTAGTAAAGCACTTATAAATGACCCAAACAGTAAATACTCTTTTCCAAAGTAGTTGATTGTTATTGATGCTACCACAGAAGTAGCTGCAACGTTTGCCAGTTCATTTCCTATTAAAAACGTTATAACTAACTCTTTTGGGTGGTTTCTTAAAAATTCTACTATCTTGGCTGATTTATTTCCCTTTTCTGCCAATTTTTTTATCTTTATTCTGTCAAGAGAGAAAAATGATGATTCAACAGCTGCAAAAAGTCCTGCTGTAAGGACAAAGAAAAATGTAAGTAAGAAGTAAAACAGAAAATCAGACAAAATGGCAGTAAACCTCCCGATTATCTACCGTTTTATATGTTGGTTTTTGTTTACATACATCTGTAGCAATAGGACATCTTCCTATAAACTCACAACCTTCCTGATAGCCTGTGTCTTCTTTTATGTGAATAAAAGGTTTTCTATATTTAGGGTGAGCAGGAGGAAGACTTTCAAGTAGTAGTTTTGTATATGGATGTAGAGGATTTTTTATTACATCTTCTTTACTTCCTTTTTCCATTACTTTTCCTTTGTATAAAACGACTATATAATCTGCAATGTGTCCAACAACGTTTAAATCGTGGGATATGAAGATAAAACTTATACCTTTTTCTTCTTTTAAGCGTTTTATAAGTTCTATAATCTGAAGCTGAACGCTTACATCTAGGGCGGAAGTAGGTTCATCTGCAACCACTAAAAAAGGGTCTAAGATGATAGCTCTTGCTATAGCTACTCTCTGTCTTTGACCTCCTGATAGCTCGTGAGGGTATCTATTTAAAAACGTCTCATCAAGACCAACATCTTTTATTGCCTTTACTACTAAATCTTTTCTTTCTGATTTTGGGTATTTATGAACTATTAGAGTTTCTTCTAAAATGTCTATTATTTTAAATCTTGGGTTTAAAGAAGTTCTTGGGTCTTGGAATATAATTGAGATTTTTTTCCTATCTTCTTTTGAAAGGTTATTTGTAATATTTTTACCAAGGAGGTAAACTTTACCACCGTCTGCTTTTATAAGATTTAAGATAATTTTCCCTATCGTAGATTTACCACTTCCTGATTCTCCAACCAACCCTACTATCTGATTTTTTTCCACAGAAAAACTTACATCAGATAGAGCTTGAAAATACTCTTTTTTAAATAAACCACTTTTAATTACATATCTTTTAGTTAAATTTTCAGCCTTCAGCAGCTGCTTACTACTATCCATAACAATTTTTATTTTTCACTGTGTTTTTTTAACAACCTCATCAATATGTTAAAATAATTATACCATAAAGGTTTTAAAAAATTTATGACGGAGGCTTGATGTTAGCAAGTAGATACTTTATGCCAACTCTAAAAGAAAATCCATCAGAAGCACAAGTACCATCTCATATATATCTAATAAGAGGCGGATTTATAAGAAGTTTAGCAGCTGGAATATACGAATACTTACCACTTGGTTTTAGAGTTTTAAAAAAGATAGAAAATGTAATAAGAAAAAGAATGGACGAAGCGGGAGCTTTAGAAGTTCTTTTACCTATATTAACTCCTGCTGAACTTTGGAAAGAGACTGGTAGATGGGACGTTTACGGAAAAGAGCTTTTTAGATTAAAAGATAGAAAAGATGCAGATTTTGCACTTGGTCCAACCCACGAAGAGACAATAACAGATTTGGTAAGAAAAAACGTAAGGTCTTACAAAGACTTGCCTCTTAACTTTTACCAGATTCAAACTAAGTTTAGAGATGAAGCAAGACCAAGGTACGGACTTATAAGGGGAAGAGAGTTTATAATGAAAGATGGATACTCCTTTGATATATCAGAAGAAGATGCAGTAAAAACCTACGAAGTTATGAAACAGACTTATCATAGAATATTCCAAGACTTAAAGTTAGACTATCTTATGGTTGAGGCTGACGTAGGAGCTATAGGAGGAAAATTTTCTCACGAATTTGTTGTAAAAGTTCCTTCTGGAGAGGCACATATAGTATACTGTGAAAATTGTGGATACGCCGCAAACGTAGAAGCTGCAAAATTCCACCACCATAAATTACCTGTTGAAGATTTAAAACCTTTAGAAAAAGTCCACACACCTAACGTATCATCTGTAGAAGATGTAGCAAAATTTTTAAATTTACCAGTGGAGAAAGTAGTAAAAACTTTAATATACAAAGCTGATGATAGATTTGTTGCAGTATTAATAAGGGGAGACAGGGAAGTTAACGAAACAAAACTTGCCAACGTATTAAAAGCCTTAGATGTAAGACCTGCCTCTTCAGAAGAGTTAAAAGACCTTGGAATAGTAGAAGGTTTTGTAGGACCTATAGGTTTAAACCTTCCTTTGTATGCAGATTACTCTATAAATGAGCTGTACAACTTTGTTATAGGGGCAAACGAAAAAGATTATCACTACATAAACGCAAATATAGGAAGAGACTTTAAGGTAGAAAACTTTTACGATTTAGCAACTGCAAAAGAAAAAGACCCTTGTCCTGTTTGTAAAAATCTTTTAAAAGAAACAACTGGACTTGAAGTAGGACATATATTTTTACTTGGAACTAAGTACTCTCAAGCTATGAAAGCCTACTTTACAGACAAGGATGGAAAAGAAAAACCAATAGTTATGGGTTGCTACGGAATAGGTGTGAGCCGTTTAATCGCTGCAATAGTAGAGCAGTATCATGACGATAAAGGTATAATATGGCCTGATGTAGTCGCACCTTTTAACCTTCATATACTTGTTTTAAATGTTAAAGATGAAAAAAGTTTAAAAGCAGGATTTGAGATATACGAAAAAGCTAAAAAGTTAGGTTTAGACGTTTTACTTGACGAAAGGGATATATCACCAGGTGCAAAGTTTAAAGATGCAGACCTTATAGGAATACCCCACAGAATAGTTATAGGAAAGGCTTTAAACGAAGGAAAGATTGAGTATCAAAAAAGAGAAAAGTTGGACGAAAAACAATTGATAGATTTAGATTCAATTGAGGATTTATTTAAAATATGGTCGAATTAGAAAATTTTTTAGAAAAAATAATAGATTATGAAAATTTAGAGGATTTTATTAAAGATATAACAGAAAAAACAAGAAGAATTTTAGGCGCAGAGAGATGTACTTTATTTCTATATTATCCTGAAGATGAAAGTTTAAGAAGTATTGTTTTCCATGCAGATATGGAAAAAATGATTGATATCTCATTAAATGAGAAAAGTATAGCTGGATACGTTTTCAAAAATAATGTTATGGTTAATATTAAGGATGTCAACAATAAAGAAGAACTTAAATTAATAGATAAGGATATTTCTTATCATGATTGTTGGGCAAATATAAATACTACACCAACCAAAAGCATGCTTGTAATACCAGTAATATTTAAAAATGAAGTTATTGGTGTTCTATCCATTGTTAACAAATTTCCACAATTTACAAAGGAAGACGAGAAAACGGGTTCAGAGCTTGGAAAGTTGATTGGATATATTTTAAAAAACTTTTTGAAAAAGTTAGAGTTGATAAATTTAAATAATATAAATGAAACTATCATTTCTTCAATCAACGAAGGTGTAATTCTTACAGATTCTAAAGATAGAATTGTGAAAGTAAACTACAAGTTTCTTGAGATGATTGGTTTTAGATACAGTTATGAACAACTAATAGATAAAAGAATATATGATGTTTTACCTTTATTAGAATCTCACAAAGAAAAAATAGAGCTTGCTAAAAATAAAAGAATTTCACAAGATGTTACAGTTGGAATAATTAGAATTAAAGTAATACCAATTTTTATAAATCATATTATGAACAATCTTTTAAAAAACTTAGTATACATAGTAGAGTACTAATATGGGATATATAATAAGAAAGAAAAAATCTACTGTAAACTTTACAGACTTGATTACAGAAAGACTTGGCATATCTATAGATGAGTTAAAACAGCTTCAAGAATTAGCATCTGAAAAAAAGAAAAGTGTACTTGAAATTCTTATTGAAAGAGGATATTCCGAAGAAGAAATTGCAAAAATAAAAGCTGAGTATTTCGGTTATACATACGATAAACTTACAAACTATATACCTGAAGAATATTTAGTAAATCTCTTTGATAAAAATTATTTAAAAAACAGATTAATTTTGCCAATAAGTCTAAAAAACGATGTTTTAGTTATAGCTATGGCTGAACCATCGGATGTTCTAAGTTTAAATGAGATAATAGAAAAATTAAATAAGGAAGGTTATAAAATTGGGGAATTATCTGTTATTGTTACAACGAAAAATCAAATTTTAGAAAAAATAGATTCTATCTATGAAGAAAAAGAAAAGATTTCAAAGATATTGCACACTTTAAATAGTGTAACAGAAAGTACAGTATTTAAAGATTTTAAGGCAGAGTTAGAAAAGGTTACAGAAACGAGCTCTCCTATAATTGCCCTTGCAAACCAAATAATAGAAGATGCTGTAAAAAGAGGTGCAAGTGATATTCACATTCAACCAACAGAATTAAACTTAAGAATAAGGTTCAGAGTGGATGGAGATTTGACAGACTATCTTGTTCTACCTAAATATTTGAGTGATGCCATTGTATCAAGGTATAAGATTATGGCAGATATGAAAATAGACGAAAAAAGAGTTCCTCAAGATTCTAGGATAAATTATAATTTTTACAATCCTGCATACAATATAGATTTAAGAGTATCAACTATACCAACTGTTTATGGTGAAGATCTTGTAATGAGAATATTGGATAAAAGTAATGTTATTTTAGATTTAGATAAACTCGGATTTTCAGAAGAATACTTAAATTTATACAGAGAAACAATAAGAAAACCTTATGGAATAATACTTCATGTAGGACCAACTGGTTCTGGAAAAACAACAACTCTTTATTCTGCATTGAAAGAGATAGATACTCCGGATGTAAAAATACTAACAGTTGAAGACCCTGTTGAATATCAGTTAGGAGGTTCTATAGTTCAAACAAACATAAATCCCTCTGCAGGTTATACATTTGCAAGAGCAATAAGATCTTTTTTAAGACACGATCCGGATATTATTCTTGTTGGAGAAATTAGGGATGTTGAAACAGCAAAGACAGCTATAGAAGCATCTTTAACAGGTCACCTTGTTTTCTCAACACTTCATACAAACGATGCTGTAAGTACCATAACAAGACTTGAAGAAATGGGAATAGAGACATATCTTTTAGCAGATTCTTTACTTTTAATCTGTGCCCAAAGATTAGTAAAAAGAATATGTAAAAATTGTAAGGAGGAATATAAACCTTCAAAAAAAGAAAGAATAATAATTGAAAATTCAGGTCTAGAGATAAATGAAAACACAAAAATATTTAGAGGAATCGGATGCCAAGTTTGCAATTTTACAGGCTATAAAGGAAGAACTGGAATACATGAACTTTTAAAAGTTGATGAAAATGTAAAATCTATGATTATAGAAGAAGCATCTACAGAAACAATTAAAAAATACGCTCTAGAACACGGAATGAAAACATTAAGGCAAGATGGTATATTAAAAGTTCTACAAGGAATAACTACAGTTGAAGAAGTTATAAAAAATACTTTAGAATAGTAAGAGGTGTTATGGTACTAAAGGATTTTAGACTTAAACCAACTGACTTTACAATTGGAATTTTAGGTGGCGGTCAGCTTGCAAAGATGACAGCCGTTGAGGCAAGAAAACTGGGTTTAAATGTAATCTGTTTAGACCCGCACGAAAATGCCCCTGCTTCTATGGTAAGTCAGCAGATAGTAGGAAGTGTAAACGATAAAGAGAAACTTCACAAGTTAAATGCTTTATCTGACGTAATAACTTACGAAATTGAGCATATTAACACAGATATCTTAAAAGATGCTCTACCACAGGATAAAGTTTTTCCTTCTATACAGGTATTAGAAACTCTGCAGGATAAATACAAACAAAGAAGCTTTTTCCAAAAATTTAACATTCCTATGCCAAAGTTTAAAGAAATTAAATCAATTCAAGAGTTAAAAGAATGTATCCCCTGCGTCCAGAAGGCAAAAGTGGGAGGATACGACGGAAGAGGTGTTGTAGTTTTAAAAAAAGAAGAAGATTTAGAAAAAGCTATAAATCAGCCTTCTTATGTTGAAGAGATTGTTGATATAGAAAAAGAGCTTGCGGTTATAGTTGTAAGGAATACAGATGGTGATGTAAAAGTATATCCTGTTGTTGAGATGGTTTTTAATCCTGATGGAAACCTTTTAGACTACCTTATATCTCCAGCTGATATAGATGAGTTTACTTTTAAAGAAGCGCAGAACATAGCTATAGCCGCAGTTGAGTCGTTAAACGGCGTAGGCGTTTTCGGAGTCGAGCTATTTTTAGATAAGAAAGGAAAGGTTTTATTAAACGAGGTAGCTCCCAGAACCCACAACTCTGGACATTACACTATAGAAAGCTGTGAAACAAGCCAGTTTGAACAACTTGTAAGAGTTTTAACAAACCTTCCTTTAGGCTCTACCTATCAGTATTTACCAGCTTCCACTATTAACATTTTAGGAGAGTTTGGATACAAAGGAAAACCTATCTATGAAAACCTTGATAAAGTTTTATCTATAGATGGTGTTTACGTTCACATATACGGCAAAAAAGAAACGTTTCCCCTGAGAAAAATGGGACACATAACAATTTTGGACTCTAACAGAGACAGATTATTAGAAAAAACAATAAAAGTCAAAAACTTAATAAAAGTAAAAGGTGAGGTTGAAATATGATAGGTATTATTATGGGGAGTGATTCAGACTTGCCTGTGATGAGTAAAGCTGCAGAAGTTTTAGACAAATTTGGCATAGATTACGAGATAACTATAGTATCAGCACATAGAACGCCTGATAGAATGTACACTTACGCAAAACAGGCAGAAGAAAGAGGAATTAAAGTTATAATAGCAGGTGCAGGAGGAGCTGCCCACCTTCCCGGTATGGTGGCATCTTTAACCCATCTTCCTGTGATAGGAGTTCCAATAAAAACATCTTCTTTAAACGGCTTAGATTCTCTTTTATCAATCGTTCAGATGCCTGCTGGAATACCCGTTGCAACAGTAGCAATAAACAACGCAGAAAACGCAGCTCTCTTGGCTATTTCTATACTGGCAACCTCTAATCCTGACGTAGCAAAGAAGTTAAAAGATTACAAAAACTCCCTTAAAGAGATGGTAGAAAGTAAAGCCAGAAAATTAGAAGAATTAGGTTATAAAGAGTACTTAGAAGCGATGAATGATTAAAATAGAACATTTAAAAAACTTTAGTCTAAAAGATTTTTGCACTATAAAAGTAGGTGGAACAGGAAAGGTAGTTTTTTTTCCAAAAAATACTGAAGAAATCTCATTTTTAATAAAAGAGTACGGTATAAAAAATATCTTCCCCCTTGGAATAGGTAGCAATCTAATTTTTTCTGACGGGTTTATAGACAGAGTTTTTATCCATTCTAAAAACTTAAAACATTATGAAATAACTCAAAAAAACGATACATTTTACTTAACCTTAGAAGCAGGAGTAAGTTTTAAAACTATTAACAACATAGTAAAAAAATACAACCTTGAAGGATTTGAAAATCTCTCTGGAATTCCTGCAACAGTTGGAGGAGCTGTTGCAATGAACGCAGGAGCTTACGGGTCAGAGATTTTTGATATATTAGAAGAAGTATGGTGGATAGATAAGAACGGTAATTTAATACACTCAAAAAAACAGGATATAAAACACTCTTACAGATACTCTCAATTTCAAGAAGAAGGATTTGTTTACAAAGCAAAGATAAAATTGAAAAAAAGCGATAAAGATATTTTTCAAGTAATAAAACAACACCTTTTAGACAGAAACAAAAAACAACCCCTTGACTTACCAACTGCAGGGTCTACTTACAAAAATCCACCACAAACCTATGCAGGAAAACTTATAGAGCAGGTAGGACTAAAAGGCTACAGAATAAACGATATAGGTTTTTCATCAAAACACGCAAACTTTTTAGTTAATTACAAAGACGCAAGATTTGAAGACTTAATAAATCTTCTTCAACTTGCCGAAAAGAAAGTATACGAAACATTTGGAATAAAACTTGAAAGAGAGGTAAAGATAGTTGAGTAAAAAAATCGCACTTCTTTACGGAGGCTACTCAAGAGAAAGGGAAATATCTATAAAAAGTGGAAAAGCAGTTGAAGGATCTCTCCAAAGGTTAGGATACGATTACCAAGTTTTTGACCCAATTGAAAAAGATAAGTTTATAGAAAAAATAATAGATTACAAACCAGATTTAGCATTTATAGCCCTTCACGGAAAAGGAGGAGAAGACGGAACTATCCAGTCTTTATTAGAATTTTTAGACATTCCTTACACAGGTTCAGATTCAAAAACAAGCATGGTCTGTATGGATAAAGTCCTTACAAAGATGTATTTAGAAAAGTTTGGTATTAACACACCTAAATGGAACTTCTTTTTAAAAATAGAAGATGCACTGTCTTTTAAACCAGACTTTCCAGCTGTTGTAAAAGCTCCAAATGAAGGCTCTTCTATAGGCGTATACATAGTTAATAATCAAGATGAGTATAAAAAAGCTATAGAAGAAGCATTTAAGTTAGATGAAAAAGTGTTAGTAGAACAGTTTATAAGAGGAAGAGAGTTGACTGTTGGAATACTTGACGATGAAGTGTTTGATATAGTAGAAGTAGTTGTAGAAGAAGGGTTTTATGATTACCAGAACAAGTATATAACAGGAAAAACAAAGTATATCTGTCCTGCAGAGCTCCCCTCTCAAATCTACAAAACTGTCCAAAATATAGGATATCAAACATACAAAACTTTAAACTGTAAAGGACAGGCAAGAGTTGATATAATATTAGATTATAGTTTAACACCATACGTTTTAGAAGTTAATACTATTCCTGGAATGACTGAGTTTAGCTTACTGCCAAAGGCAGCTGCTGTAAAAGGAATCTCATTTGACCAGTTGGTAGAAAGAATAATAAAAAGTGGTTTGAAAAAATGATAAAAAAAGTTATTGTCGTTGCTTTATGGATTAGCATATGTGCAGTAGTAGGGTATATGTCACCTACTTTGCCTCTTGTTAAAGATGTTATATCTATAAAAACTATTAACGTAAAAGGTACAGATAAGTTTAAAGAAGAAGATATAAAACAGATTTTTAAAAGTCAAAACTGGTTTTTCATATCAGAAAATAATATTAACGAAAAATTAAAACAATATCCTTTTGTAAAAAATGTAAGTGTTTATAAACCACAAATAGGGCAGATAGATTTAGTTGTAGAAGAAAGAAAACCTTTTGCCATTTTATCTATAAATGGTAAAAGCTACATAGTTGATGATGAAGGTAAAATATTAGACTATGAAAACTTTAACAAAGATAATTTACTTAAAATAAATGTTGTAGAACAAAAATTTTTGTCTTATAAAGAGGTTTTTTCTAAAATAGAAAAATTAGTAAATAATCTTGGAATTAAGCCTAAAGAAATAACTATTTCTAAGGCAGAGTTGGCAGTATTAACAGATCAAAATAACATGCTAGTATTCTCCATAGAAAATTTAGAAGAAGAATTAAAAAAAGCAAAAATATTTTTTGCAAAGAATAGCATAGGAAACTATACTTATTTAAATTTTAGTTTTGACGAAATGATTATAGCAAAAAAATAAATGGAGTTTGAGATGGCAAAGAGTAAAATTTTTGTTGCTTTAGATGTAGGAAGTAGTAAGATATCTACAATATTTGGAGATTTAGATGAAATAGGTAATCTATACGTTATTGGCTCAGGAGAATCATTATCAAAAGGTATAGAAAAAGGAACAGTAATTAGCCCGTCAGATGCTATAAAATCCATAAAAGAGAGTATAACAACAGGTGAAAATGCATCCGGATTTAAAGTAAGTGCTGTTTTAGTTAATATTGGTGGACAACATATAGAAGCAAAAAAAGAGAAGGAAAGTATAGCTTTTTCAATGCCAAACAAAGAGATAGAGAAAAATGATGTAAATTCTTTAATAGAAAAAATTAACTCAAAATATCAGAGCGATTCTACAACAATTCTTCATATTATCCCTACAAAGTACATTTTAGACGATGAAGATATCGTATACGACCCTATAGGATTAATAGGAAGTAAATTAACAGGAGAGTTTACAGTTATTACGATAAAAACTAGCACATACAATAATATAAAAAAAATTATTGAATCTACAGGATTAAGAATTATAGATACAATAGTTAATTCATTAGCTTCCGCAACTTCTGTGTTATATCCTGAAGAAAAAGAATTAGGAGTTGCTCTTATAGATATAGGTGGGAGTTTAAGTGATATAGCTATATATAAAAACGGTTCTTTAGAAATGCTTAAATCTATACCATTAGGTGGTTCCTTAATTACAAAGGATATAGCCTTTAGATTCAAAATATCTAAAGAGTTAGCAGAGAGTGTAAAAATCCATTATGGAATGGCAAGTACAGAATTTTTAGAGATAAATGATTACATAGAAGTGCCTTTTAGGGAGAATGAAGAAAGCATAAAAATTGAGAGAAAAGATTTAGTTGAAACAATAGAATGGCGATTGACAGAAATATTTGAGCTACTCAGGAAAGAACTTGAAAAATCTGGATTGTACGATAAATTAACTAGTGGCATCGTATTAACAGGAGGTGTTGCAAATACACCATACATTCAAGATTTAGCTGAAAGAGTGTTTGAAAAAGATGTTAGAATAGGAAAACCTAAAGAGTTCAAGTGCTTTAGTGAAAAACTTTACAGCCCACAATATTCAACAGCAATAGGAATGTTACAATTTATGTCAAACACCTTAGAAAAAACCGAAATACAATATAATAATAATGATAAAAATTTATTAAACATTGAAGGTGTAATTAATAAAATATTTAATAAATTTAAAGAAATGTTTTAAGGGAGGAAATTATGGAAATTAATTACGATGCAAAAAATCCAACAAAGATAAAAGTTTTCGGTGTAGGAGGAGGAGGAAGTAATGCAGTCGCAAGAATGTACCAAGAAGGATTACAGGACGTAGAATTATATATAGTTAACACAGATTTACAACATTTAAACTTTTTACCTGTTCCCAACAAGATTCACATAGGAGAGAGTATCAGTAAAGGATTAGGAGCTGGGTCAAAACCAGAAATTGGCAGAGAAGCTGCAATAGAAAATTTAGATAAGATAAAAGAAGCACTGGAAGGTGCTGATATGGTATTTATTGCAGCTGGTTTAGGAGGAGGTACTGGAACTGGTGCAAGCCCAGTAATAGCTCAAGCAGCTAAGGAAATGGGAATTCTTACAGTAGCTGTTGTTACAAAACCTTTTAGCTTTGAAGGTAAAATAAGACAAAAAATAGCAGAGGAAGGTTTATCACAGCTAAGAGAAAAAGTTGATACTTATTTAGTAATTCATAACGATAGACTATTACAAGTTGCTGGGAAAAATGTATCATTTGCTCAAGCTTTTAAACTTGTAGACAGCATTCTTTATAAATCTGTTAAAGGAATAACAGACCTAATATTAGTTCCTGCATTAGTTAACCCTGACTTTGCAGATGTTAAAACTGTAATGGAAGATGCAGGAAAAGCACTTATTGGTGTTGGTTCTGCTAGAGGTGAGAATAAAATAGAAGATGCTGTAATGTCCGCAACTACATCTCCATTATTAGAAGGAACTTCTATACAAGGCGCAAGAAGATTGCTTATAAATGTAGAAGTTAGTCCAGATTTATCTTTCCAGGAAGTTAATGAAGCAGTTTCTCAAATAAGAGAACTTGCCCACGAAGAAGCTCATATAATATTCGGTGCAGCGATTATAAACGACACAGAAGACGAAATAAAAATTACAGTAATCGCCACCGACTTTGAAAGTGAAGCAAAAAAAGAAGCTAAACAAGAACAACCTAAATTAAAAAAGCCAGTTAATATAGAGAAAATATCTTCTGAAGAAAGAAAAGAAGAAATAGTAAAATCTGATTTAAAATCAGACGAGCTTTCTTACGATGACCTTGAAATTCCACCTTGGATAAGGAAAGGAAGAGGTGGTTAATATTGTCAATAGGTTTAGCTAATCTAATTACACTATCAAGGTTAGCTTTAATACCCTTTATAATCTATTTTATTTTAGAGGATAAATATTTTCTTTCAGGATTTTTAGTCTTATTGGCCATTATTTCAGATTATCTTGATGGAATAGTGGCAAGGTTATCAAACGATGTAACAAAACACGGAGAGCTTTTAGACCCTGCAGTAGATAAAATATTTACAGTATCTGTACTTACTGCCTTTGTATCAAAACATTACATATCTCCTTTTGAAGTTTTTCTTATGGTATCACGAGAAATGTTGGTAACTTGGGTTAGAAGTGTTATGGTTAATAAAGGTGTTGTTATTCCTGCATTTTTTCTTGGAAAAGTTAAAACCACTCTTCAACTTGCCGCAATTTTACTTTTAGCACTCAACTTTATAGACTATGGAACCATTCTTTTGTGGTTTTCTATTTTTGTTGCATATATAAGTGGATTTGAGTATTTTATGATCTTTTATAAGGAGAAAGCGTGGAAGTAAATAGTTTTTTTATATATGTAATAGCAACATACTTAATAGGGTCTATTCCTTTTGGGTTAATAATAGGAAAACTTTTTGGTAAAGATGTAAGAAAAGAAGGAAGTGGAAACATAGGAGCTACAAACGTAACAAGGGTTATAGGAAAAAAGGCTGGAATATTTGTTTTGCTGCTTGATGCTATAAAAGGATTTTTTCCAGTTTACGTTGCAAAGTATTATTTTCCCTCAAAATATATATCTATTATAGCTTTAACAGCAGTTATTGGACATTGCTTTTCAATCTATCTTAAATTTAAAGGTGGTAAGGGTGTGGCTACCGCTTTTGGAGTTTTGTTAGCACTTTCTTCAAAGACAGCTCTGATAGTTTTAACTTTTTGGTTAGGTGTTTTTTTAACTACAGGTTATGTTTCGTTAGCATCTGTACTGTCAGCAGGTATTTCTTGGTCGGTAATTCATGTTTTATTAGATGATATAAATTATACTTTTGCCAGCTTCTTTATAGCCATAATTATAATATTTAAACATAAGAGCAATTTAGATAGATTTTTAGAAGGTAAAGAAAATAGATTTATACATAAATAAAAACCTCCCCTTAAAGGGAAGGTTTGTTTAGATTAAGCGAAATTATACCCATAACTCATTTTTTTTGCTAACTCTTCCAGTCTTCTTATTCTCTCCTCTGTTGGAGGGTGAGTGGAAAATAGTTTCACTATTGTGTCTACTCTTAATGGGTTAACAATCATCATATGAGCTGTACCAGGATTAACCTCTTGACTTGCTAATTGCTGTAATTCTGGATTATGAGCCATCTCTTCTAACTTTCTTAGAGCGTTTGCAAGACATAAAGGACAACCAGATATTTTAGCTCCTGTTTCATCTGCTATAAACTCTCTTGACCTTGAAATAGCCATTTGAATTAACGTTGCTGCCAATGGTGCAACAATAAATAATATTACAGAACCTATAATATTTGCCAACGTATTATTGTTCTCTTCATCTTTGCCACCTAAGAAAGCTGTATAGTATGCCATATTAGCAAGCATAGATATAGCTCCACCAATTGTAGCTGCTATAGAAGATATTAATATGTCTCTATTTTTAATGTGTCCTAACTCGTGTGCTAAAACGCCTCTTAATTCATCTCTGTTTAATATTTGTAAAATCCCTGATGTAACAGCTACAGCAGCGTGATTTGGGTCTCTACCAGTTGCAAAAGCGTTAGGTACGTGTATTGGTGCTAAGTAAATCTTGGGTTTAGGTATACCTGCTTTTCTTGCAAGTTCTTCTACCATTTGATGTAGCCAAGGAGCTTCTTCGTAAGGTATTTCCCTTGCTCCATACATAGCCAATGCCATTTTGTCGGAGAAAAAGTATGCAAAAAAGTTCATTATAAGTGCAACTACAAAAGCTACTATCATACCTTGTTTTCCAGCTACTAAGTGTCCTATTGCAAGGAACATACCTGTAAGGACACCAAGTAGTAAAACTGTTTTCAACTGGTTTACCATTTAGTACCTCCCTTTAAAATTTTTCCTCAATAAATATAAAAGGGGAATCGGATTTTTTCAACCGATTCCCCTCATATTTTTTGTAAATGTTTTGTAAACGATTAGTGTACTTCAGGATTTATTACATCTCCACCACCTTGTCCACCTTGACCGTAAAGTTTAGATGCAAACTTATTCACTACGTTTTGTAGTTTATCCATAGCAGATTGAATTGTAGACTTATCGTTAGACTCTATCGCTTTTTTAGCTTCCGCTATTACACCTTCTGCTTCTGCTAATTCTTCTGGAGTAAATTTAGCTTTATTTTCGTTAAGTGTTTTTTCAAAGCTGTAAACAAGTGCATCTAATTGGTTTCTAAGTTCTATTGTTTCTTTAAACTTCTTATCTTCTTCTTCATGTCTTTTAGCTTCTTCTATTATTTTTTCTATATCTTCTTTTGTCAATCCACTTGAAGGTGTAACTTTAATAGATTGAGATTTTCCTGTTGCTTTATCTGTAGCTGTTACGTGTAGTATACCGTCTGCGTCTATATCAAAGCATACTTCTATCTGTGGAACGCCTCTTGGAGCTGGTGGAATGTCTGTTAGTTTAAAGCTTCCAAGCAATTTGTTTTCTCTTGCTACGCTTCTTTCTCCTTGGTATACTGCTATCTCTACAGTAGTTTGGTTATCTACAGCAGTTGTAAATATTTCACACTTTTTAGTTGGTATAGGTGTGTTTCTTGGAATTAAGACAGTCATTACTCCACCTAAAGTCTCTATACCTAATGATAAAGGTGTTACGTCTATGAGTAGAACATCTTTAACTTCTCCTTGTAATATTCCACCTTGTATAGCAGCTCCTACTGCAACAACTTCGTCAGGATTAACTGATTTGTTTGGTTCTTTTCCGAAAAATTCTCTTATTCTTTGTTGAACTAAAGGTATTCTTGTAGAACCACCTACTAACACAACTTCATCTATATCAGAAGGTTTTAATTTAGCAGCTTCTAACGTTCTTTTGACTATTTCCATTGTTCTGTCTATAAGGTCTTTTATCATCTCTTCTAATCTTGACCTTGTAAGTTTTTTCTGTAGGTGGAGTGGTTGATTTGTGTTAGGGTCTATTGTGATAAACGGAAGGTTAATCTCTGTTTCCATTTTAAATGAAAGTTCTTTCTTAGCTTGTTCTGCAGCTTCTTTTAATCTTTGGAAAGCTGTTTTATCGTTTCTTAAGTCCACTCCGTGTTCTTTTTTGAATTCTTCAACTATCCAGTTGATTATTCTTGCATCTATATCTGAACCACCAAGGTGAGTATCACCGTCTGATGCTTTTACTTCTATAACTCCATCTCCACCTTCAAGAATTGATACGTCAAATGTACCACCACCAAAGTCATAAACCAATATTTTAATGTCTGATTTTTTATCTAATCCGTAGGCTAAAGCTGCAGCTGTAGGCTCGTTTATAATTCTTTTTACTTCTAATCCTGCTATTTTACCTGCGTCTTTTGTAGCTTGTCTTTGTCTTTCGTTAAAGTAAGCTGGAACAGTAATAACAGCTTCTGTAACCTTTTCTCCAAGATAGCTTTCTGCAGCTTCTTTTAATTTTTTAAGAATGTATGCACCTACTTCTTCTGGTCTTACAATTTTTCCTGCGTTAGGAACATCAAAAGCAGCATCTCCTTTTTCGTCTGCAACTACTTTGTAAGGAACGTTTTTGATTTCATTTAAAACTTCGTCATACTTTCTTCCTATAAATCTTTTTGATTCGTAAATTGTGTTTTCAGGGTCTAAAACAGCTCTTCTTTTTGCAGGCTCTCCTACAAGGATTTCTCCTTCTTTAGTCCAAGATACTATAGATGGAGTAGTTCTAAAACCTTCTTGGTTTGCTATAACAACAGGTTCACCACCAATTACAACAGATACTACAGAGTTAGTAGTTCCAAGGTCAATTCCAATAACTTTTCCCATTTTTTACCTCCCTAAGATTTTTTACCTATTAATATAATAATACTTTAGTATGTCTTTGTCAATCTTTTTTATACTAATACAATCAATTTGAATAAATAAAAAAATTTGTTATAATTTTTATAAAAAGGAATGGAAAATGTACTGTTATATAGATTATTTAGAAACTGAAAGTAATTCTTTAAGATTTGGCGTTCTTTTAGTTGACAAAAAATTAAAACCCGTAGAGTTTCGAATTACCTCAAAAATAGTCCTTGAAGATATTCAAAAAATACTTTACGGAGAAACGATAAAAGAAACTCTATTTGTAGAGAAGGTTGGTATTGATTTATTAAATAGTATAGAAAGTAGTTATAATTATATCTTTTGTAAAGAAAGAACACTTTTACTTCTTGGAAATTTTTTTCCAAAACCAATTTTTTACTTGGAAAAGTTTGATGAGTTTAAACCAAGAGACAGATACTCAGTTAAGTTAGTATCTTCTACAGGAAAATTTGATTCTATATCTTTAAAATACTTACCAAAAGATGAAGAAAATATATCTCCTATAACAAAAGAATTATTAGAAATTTTCAAATACGCAGATATTATGGAACCTTTCAAAAGAATTGAAAAAGCAATAAATTACATAGATAAATCAAAATTGTATGATTAAGATATTTAACATACCTATTGATTATTTAAACAGATTAAAGATACAAAAAGTTAATATTGAGCCTGAATTTAAAGTTAGTCAAAATTTGTTTAAAGAATTAGAAGATATAAAGTCCAAAGGAAAAATTTACAATCTTAAAGAAGAAGTAATAGAAAGTTTATCTAAAAAAGTTAACAAAAAAATTAAAAAATCATCATACACTTATAAAAACTTATCCCTTTTTGATCTTATACAACCTATTTTAGCACCAGAAATAAATTTGGACATTCCATCTGATTTAAACTTTCCTTCAAAACTTTTTGACTATCAGATTCAAGGAGTAAAATTTCTTTTAACAAATATTTCAGCTTTACTTGCTGACCAAATGGGAACTGGTAAAACTGTTATGACTACAACCGCTTTAAGGATTTTATTTATAAAAGGTTTAATAAAAAAAGCTCTAATAGTAGCACCTTCAAACCTTTTAAACGTTTGGGAAGAACATATTAAAAATTGGGCTCCAGAGTTACAGATTTTAACTTTAAATGATACTAAAGAAATAAGAGAGTTATTATGGGAAGTAAAATCCCATGTGTATTTGGTAAGTTATGATACACTAAAAAACGATTACAAAGACAGATTTTTAACATTAAAAGAATTTTTCAAGGATTTAGATATTATAATTTTAGATGAAGCTCACAACATAAAAAATAAAGACACCTACAAATCCAAAGCGATAAAGACTTTAACGAAAGAGGTTAAATACAGATGGGCATTATCAGGTACACCCTTACAAAATAATGTTAAGGAACTTGTATCTCTTCTTGAATTCCTACTACCAAAAGAAAAACATTTAGATAAGAAATCACCTGATGAACTAAAAGAAATTTTAAAACCTATTATGATAAGAAGATTAAAGAAAGATGTTTTAAAAGACCTTCCTGAAAAACTTCCTCCTGAAATTGAAAAGTTTGATTTATCTCCAATACAAAAAGAGTACTACGAAAAATACTTATCTTTTGAAAAAAACAGACTTATAGACATTTATAAAAGATTTAGATATGAAAGAAACTTCCAAACAATGTTTAAACAAAACATAATCTTTTCACTTCAAAAATTAAGACAGATTTGTAATTTTCCTCCAGATTCATACCACAGTCCAAAAGCCAATCGTTTAAAAGAGATTATTAAAGAACTTACAGACGATGGAGAAAAAGTGATAGTATTTAGTAATTTTATTCATGAAGGCATCGAGAAAATATTCAAAAGTCTACTAGAAATACTGCCTCAAAGCAGTATAGTTTTGTATCACGGGTCTTTAAATCAAAAAGAAAAACAAGAAGCAGTAAAAAGATTTATGGAAGATAAAAACTGTATGGTGTTTTTAGGTTCTATAACAGCTGCCGGTGAAGGACTAACTTTAACAAGTAGTAGTTATGTAATTTTCTTTGATTTACACTGGAACCCAGCTAAAGTCTGGCAAGCAGAAGACAGAGTACATAGGATAGGACAAACAAAGGCTGTAAATATTTACAACTTTATAACAAAAAATACGGTAGAAGAAAAAATTATACAAAAATTAAAAGAAAAGAAAAACATGATAAACAACCTGATAGACGATACAGCGTCAGAAATTGAATCTGTTTCAATTGAAGATTTACTGGATTTAATTGGATTAGGTAATCAAAACATTGTATAATAGTCAATTATTAATTCTTTAAAAGGAGTTTAAAGTTGAAAAAGATTTTAGCCTTTTTGTTTACTTTTATAACTTTATCAAAAGTTTATGCCGATAGTTTAATAGTAAATAACAAAGAACTATCCACATATATACAGTACTCTCAGTTTCTACTTGCTCAAGGTGAAACAGTGATAGGTCCTATTCAGCTTCTTCCAGTTGGAAAAGTAGATTCTGTCCTTATAAAACCAACAGATAAAGATGTAAAAGTAGTCGGATATATAATTGAGCCAACAAAGGAAAACTGGGTAGAGAACTTAGTAGGAAAGACTATTGCTATAGAAGGTGAAGGAAGATTAGTTAGAGGTACAGTTATATCTGTAAAAGATGGGTATATAACGATAGATACTAAAAACGGCGTTGTAATGACTACTCTTCCCGTTTTTCCAAACAGACTATCTTCAGCTTTAAAATGGCAAGACCTTATGGCTCCAAAACTTACTATAAAATTATACTCTGAAAGACCTGCTTCAAGTGGTATAAATATTCTTTATCCTGTATCAGGTTTTGAGTGGAATGTGATTTACAGCGCAGAGATTCAAGGAGATAAAGTAATGTTAAACGGATTTTATGAGATAAAAAATAACACAGCGGTAAAATTAACAGATGTTGCACTGTATATTAAAAGTCAAGATAGGGTAGTAAAGCTTTATGATAAAACAGTTATAGAACCTTACACCTCAAAGTTAGTTTTAATAGATAAGTTTGTTTTAAATAATGCGAAAGAAATAAAGGTAGAAAGTAAAAAATTTCTTCCTGACGGTAAAGTTGCGATATATAAAAACAGCACATTTATAGGTTATGGCAATCTGACAAAGGGAGTTTTAAGACTACCTTGATGGGAAAACTTTATGTTGTAGCAACACCTATAGGAAACTTAAAAGATATAACATTTAGAGCCTTAGAAGTTTTAAAGTCAGTAGATGTAATAGCAGCTGAAGATACAAGACATATTCAGAAACTTTTAAATCATTATGGAATATATGGAAAAAAACTTATTAGTTATCATGATTACAACGAAGAAGAAAAATCTGAAAAATTGATAGAGATTTTAAAAATTCAAGATGTTGCTTTAGTATCAGATGCAGGAACGCCCTGTATATCAGACCCAGGGTATAGAATTGTAAAAAAGGCTCGTGAAAACAACATAGAAGTAGTGCCTATTCCTGGTGCGTTTGCTGGCGCAGTTGCCTTATCTGTTTCTGGACTTCCTTCTGATAAATTTCTTTTTGTTGGGTTTTTACCTAACAAAGAAACTGAAAGAGAAGAAAATCTAAAGCATTACATCGATATAGGCTTTACCTTCATTCTATATGAAAGTCCAAAAAGAGTTTTAAAAACCCTAAAAACACTGGAAAAAGTAGACCCTTTGGCAGATGTAGTTGTAGCAAAGGAACTGACTAAGATCCATGAATCTTTTTTTACAGGCAAGCCTGAAAATATTATAAAATTCTTTGAAGAAAATCCTGATAAACTTAAAGGTGAGTTTGTAATACTGGTTCATCCTAATAAGGAAAAAGTTGTAGATATGAATTTAATCTTAACAGAAGCAAAACAACTAAAAAATCATGGTATGAAAACAAAAGAGATATCTTCTCTCCTTTCTCAAAAGTATAAAGTATCTAAAAAAGAAATTTATAAAAAAATACTAAATCTGTAGCTTAAATATATCCTTTTTAAAAATCAGCTTTGGAGTTTTTTTCATTCTTATCTTTTTCCCAAGAATGTGCCTTATATGACCGCTTTCTTTATTTAGAGCTTCTACTATTTTATCTTCATCTTTTAAAGCGGAAACGTAAACATCAGCCTGACTTAAATCTGCTTTAGTATCTATAACACTTATAGTTATAAAATTATCCTGTCCAATCTCGTACTCGTGGAGAATAATATCTGATATCTCTTTTTTTAAAAGACTGTTTATTTTTTCCATTCTGTGAGATTTTTCTTTCATCTTTATCACCTTTTAAAATATTTCTTTTGATACATCTATGTGTAGTTCTGGAAAGTTGCTGTAAACAAAATTTATAACGTTTTGGAGAATGTTTTCTACCTGATTTTTATCTGGTGCAACTGTCACAACAGCGACAGTAGCAAGTTGCCATAAATCTTGATTATCCACTTCTGAAACAGATACGTTAAACTTACTTCTAAGCTTTTCTTTTATTGATCTTATAACCATTCTTTTTTCCTTTAAAGACCCAGCATCATGAATGTGAATCTGCATCACTAAACTGCCTATCATCATCTTTTACTACCTCAAACAGTCTAACAAAATCTTCTATATTTAATTCTTCCGCTCTTAATGTAGGTTTAATGTTAGCTTTTTCAAGTATTGACTGGTCTAACTTTGACCTAATCATTTTTCTTCTATCAGTAAAAAGATGGGAAACAAAGTTTTTATACTTTTTAATGTCTTTTATGTTAAATCTATTATCTGGAATGAGTTTTACAACGGCAGATGTTACTTTCGGTGGTGGTGAGAAAAACCTTGCAGGAACGCTCATAACATACTTAATTTGAAAAAATGTCTGCATAAAAACAGATAAAAATGTGTAAGATTTTGTTTTTGGTTTTGCAATAAGCTTTTCAGCAACTTCTTTCTGTATCATAAAAACACAAAAATCAATAACTTCCATATTAAAAACACAGTTTATCATTATTAAAGAAGCTACGTTATAAGGTAAATTTCCCACTATTTTTATTTTTCTATCTTCAGTAAGTGCTTTAATGTTAACATCAAAAATATCTGACTTGATAAGTTCAAAATTTTTATACTTTTTAAACTTTTCTTCCAGCAATGGATAAAGTGATTTATCTATTTCTACGCTATAGAGTCTATTAGGGTTTCTTCTTAAAATTTCTTCTGTCAAAACGCCAGTCCCAGGACCTATTTCAAGAATAGTATCATCTTCTTTAATATCTATTTCATCAACTATCTTTTTTACAACATCCTGCGATTTTAAAAAATGTTGTCCAAACTGCTTTTTAGCTTTGACTTTGTCCAATCTCTTTACACTTCTCTTTTAGCATATTAATAAATTCTTCTTTTATGTCTTCTCTTTCTAAGGCGTAATCTAATATAGCTTCTAAATAACCTATTTTATTACCTGTATCGTGTCTTACACCTTCTATATTCTTTGAGTATATAACTTCACTTTGTCTTAATTGAATAAGTCCGTCTGTAAGCTGCAGCTCTCCACCCTTACCTATGGGAGTTTCCTTTAAAGATTCAAAAATGTTAGGCGTAAGGACATATCTTCCTATAATTGCTGTATTAGATGGAGCTTCTTCTACTGACGGTTTTTCTACAAGAGTCTCTACTAACTTTATACCATTAATTACTTCTTTTCCTGCAACAATTCCGTATTTACTAACATCTCCTTTTGATACTTCCATAGTTCCTACAACAGATTTTCCAAATTTGTAATAAATATCAATAAGCTGTTTTATACCCGGGTTTCCATCGTTTTTTATAAGTTCATCACCTAAAAGGACTGCAAAAGGCTCATCTCCTACAAGTCTTTCTGCGGTTAAAACTGCATGTCCTAATCCAAGTTGCTCTTTTTGCCTAATATAAACAAATTCAGCCATATTACTTATTTCTCTTAATTTTTCTATTTCCTCTTCTTTTCCTGATTTTCTTAAAACCTGCTCAAGCTCTGGATAATAATCAAAGTAATCTTCAATTGCTCTTTTATGCCTTCCTGTTACGAAAATTATAGTCTCTATTCCAGAGTTTACAGCCTCTTCAACTATGTAGTGGATAATCGGTTTATCTATAAGTGGCATCATCTCTTTAGGTGTGGACTTTGTAGCAGGTAAAAATCTCGTTCCAAAACCAGCTACTGGAATAACTGCTTTTCTAACCTTTTTCACTTTCAAGTCTCCTTAGTACTTCCTGGTAGAATTTAGCCAAATCACCTAAGTTAAGTCTGAATCTGTCTTTATCCATTCTTTCTCCTGTTTTTGCATCCCAAAATCTGCAAGTATCAGGAGATATTTCATCTGCCACTACAATAGTTCCATCACTTTTCTTTCCAAACTCAAGTTTAAAATCTACCAGTATAATATCATGTTTTATAAGCAGTTCTTTAAGTACTTGATTGACTTTAAATGCAAGGTCTTTAATAGTTTTTATGTCTTGGTCGTTGGCAAGGTTAAGAGCAAGTATGTGTTCATAGCAAATTATAGGGTCTCCCAATTGGTCGTTTTTTAGATAAAATTCAATTAAAGGTGGGTTAAACGGTGTTTTTTCAGGAATGCCTAACCTTTTAACTATACTTCCAGTTGCCAAGTTTCTGACCACTACTTCTACTGGTATTATTTTAGTTTTATATGCGAGCATCTCTCTATCTGAAAGCTGTTTTACAAAGTGTGTAGGAATACCATTTTTTTCTAAAATCTGGAAAAATATAGAAGATATTTTGTTGTTAAGTATTCCTTTTCCTTCTATTACATCTTTTTTTTGGGCGTTGAATGCAGTTGCTTCGTCCTTAAAATATATTACCACTTTATCAGGGTCTTCTGTTTGATAAACTATCTTTGCTTTTCCTTCGTATAACTTTTCCAATTTTAAACTCCTATAAGTTTTCTTTTGCTAAGATTGAAAAGTATCTATAATCTTTGTTTTCTTTTATTAGATTAAATATTTTCTCAGCTTCTTGGTAATTCCCTTCTTTTTTATATATTAGACCTAAAGTTGATTGGGCAGATATGTAGTTGTACTTATCCTTGTCAATAGATTTTAAAATCTCTTTTGCTTGGTTGTTTTCATTTTCTTTGAATTTTATATAAGCTATGTATTCTTTAACACCTTCTGAAAGCTGAGTGTCTAATTTTTCTTTCAAATCGTTGGCAGTTTTTTCGTCTTCTTTACCTTCATCTTTTGCAATCATTACTTTGTAAGAGAGTACAACTTTGTAAAAGTTTGTATCTTTGTATTTTTTTTCAAATTCTTCGATTAATTTTTTAGCTTCTTCTTTTTTATCTTCTGATAGTAAATTAGCTATTTTTGATACATACACAGATGCTTTTTCGTTTTCTTCTTGCTTTTTCTTTGAATATAAGTAATATCCTGTTGAGACTATAAACAGGATTACTACAAAAGCTAAAATAAATTTAAGATATTTTTTTACTTTATCCCACAAATGGTAAATCTTATACTCAAGTTCAATATCTACGTCTTTTTCTATAGGCAGTTTTTCTTTACTCATAATCTTCTCCCTTTCTACCTTATTTTATCATATTTTAACTCTGTATTCTAAAGCTTTTGATAGGGTAAAGTCATCTGCGTTTTCTAACACTGAGCCAAACGGAAGACCGTAAGCCAGTCTTGTAATGTTTAAAGGATACTTTTTTAAAAGGTTGTAAATGTAGTTTCCAGTAGCTTCTCCTTCTACCGTTGGGTTTGTAGCTATTATGACTTCTTTTGCCTGATATTTTCTTATTCTTTCTACAAGAGACTTTATGTTTAATTTTTCAGGTCCTATGCCTTCTAAGGGAGATAGTCTACCTCCTAAAACGTGGTAAACACCTTTAAACTTTCCAGTTTTTTCTATGGCATAGGCATCAAAAGACTCTTCTACTACACAAATAGATGTTTTTTCTCTATCTTCAGAAGTACATATAGGACATATTTCTTGGTCTGTGTAGATTCCACACTCTTTACAAGGGTGAACTTTGTCTAACATCTGAGCTATATGTTTTATTAAGTCTACAGTTTCTCCTCTTGGCATCTTTAAAAGGTTTATGGCAAACCTTTGGGCTGACTTTTCTCCATAACTGGGTAAATTTGATATATCTTCTATAACTTTCTGTAAAATCTCTGGAATGTAGTTCAAAATAACCCACCAAATTTAGAGAAACTTGAAGGCAATCCTGATGCTTCTGTTAACTTTTGTGTCATCAACTCTTTTGACCTTTCTGTTGCTTCGTTTACAGCCGATATAAGTAAATCTTTTAAAACTTGATACTCTTGTTCATTTAAAAGGGTTTTATCAATTTCTAAGTCTATTATTTCTCCAAGTCCGTTGCTTACAATCTTTACCATTCCTCCACCAACCTCTACAACTAAATTCTCCTTTTTCAACTCTTCTTTTGCTTTTTCTACATTTTCTTTTATCGTTTGAAACTGTTTCATAAGTTCCGCGAGGTTTCCAAAGTTAAACATCTATTCCTCCTTTTCTTTGTAATTAAGTATTTTTGAACCTGGGAAAAGTTCTAACACTTTATCTACAATTTCATCTCTTTTCTTTTCTTTTTTTTTCTCCTTAGTCGGAGGACATGAAATAAATATATTTTTGTCAGGAAAGTATTTTTTTAGTGTGCTAAGATTTGAATTTAAAATTCCTTCTTGGTCTTTATCTTTTAATTTTATGTAAATACCGTTTTCATCTTGGGTTATTTGAGCTTCTTTTATTATAACTGATATTACTTTCTCGTTTTTTATTATCTGAGATATTATCTTTTCTATTGATTGTTCTTCTTTTTCTTCTATTGATTGTTCTTCTTTTTCTTCTGCACTGTCCTTTGGTTTTTCTGCCAGAGTTTGAGAGGTTGGAGTTTTTTCTTCTTTAACTGAAGTTTGTTTTGATATTTGAATGTTTCCTGACAGAAGTTGCTGAATTGACTTTATAGAATCTAAATAGTTTAGCTTTAATACGTAAACTTGGTATATGTCTTTAGGGTTTATAAATGTTCTTGCTTCTGAAAATGCCTTGTTAAACATATCTTTTATGTAGATGAGAGATTTTAAGTCTTCTTGGGAAAATATCTTGTCTTGGGAAAATATTTCGTCTGGATTTTCCACTACAAGGTTAATAAGGGATTTTTGAAGGTTTGTTAGAAGCTCTTTCCAAAATATGTTGACGTCATAGCCAAGGTCTTCAAGCTCGTCTAACAGTTTTATAAATGGTTGAACTTCTTGATTTTTTATGTAGTTTAATGCTTTTTTAACATAGTTTAAAGGGACTATACCTAATATCTCTTCGACAGCTTTTATCGTTAGTCTTCCTTCTGAGTAAGTGACTGCCTGGTCTAAAAGACTTGCAGAGTCTCTCATTCCTCCTTCTAACTCTTGAGACAATAGCTCAATTGCTTGTTCTTCGTAAGGTATTTTTTCATTTTCTAATATTCTTATTAAGTATGCTTTAATCTGAGCTTTTGTAGGTGGTTTGAATAGAAAAACTTGGCATCTTGATTTTATTGTATCTGGTATTTTATACAGCTCCGTAGTTGCAAGAATAAAGATGTTTTTTGGTGGTGGTTCTTCTAAGGTTTTTAAAAGAGCGTTAAATGCCTCTTTTGTAAGCATGTGAGCTTCGTCTATTATATATATCTTGTACTTACCTTTTAAAGGCTGGTAGTTTACGTTATCTCTGATGGTTCTTATATCGTCTATTCCACGGTTAGAAGCTGCGTCTATCTCGTACATATCTGGGAAAGAACCTTTTTCTATCTCTAAGCAGTTTTCACACTGGTTGCAGGGTTCATAATCTTGAGGATTAAGACAGTTTAAAGTTTTTGCAAGTATTCTGGCTATTGTAGTCTTTCCTACACCTCTCGACCCTGCAAATATGTAAGCGTGGGAAACTCTACCAAGTTTAACTGCATTTTTTAACGTCTTGACCACAAAATCCTGACCTATAACTTCTTTAAAAGACTTTGGTCTATATTTTCTTGAAAATGCCTCGTAAGTCAAGTTTAATCTCCAAAAAGTTATTAATTTATTATATACTATAGCTTTTTTTAATTCAAAAACTTATTAATTAAAAAATAGCTCAATATCAAAATCTTTCAAATAAATCAGTAAAGAGCCTCTTTTATTTTCGATTAAACTTATCTATAATAAGTAAAAATTTTATGTTTAGTAGAAGATTAAATGAGCTATCCTTTATTTATCGGCAAGTTTGAAGATGATTTTTTAGTTTTGACAGACGAGGAGCTTCACCATGCGGTTAAGGTCAGGAGACTGAAAGAAGGAGACAAAATAGAAGTTAACGACCTTCAAGGCAACATATACTTAGGGGAAATATTAAAAATTGAAAAAAACAAAGCATTTGTTAAACCTATTAAAAATTTAGAAATTAAAACTCCAGAATACAAAATAACACTCTACCAGTGTATGCCAAATCAACTATCTAAAATAGATGATATAATTGAGCCTATATCTCAACTGGGAGTAGATAGATTTGTTCCAGTTTTATGCAAAAACTCTGCAGTAAAACAGTCTGATGTAGAAAAAAAGATACAAAAATGGGAAAAAATAGCCTTAAACTCTATAAAACAGTGTAGAAGACTTTATCCAGTAAGTATTGACAAACCTATAAAAATAAGTAATATTAATAGTTATGACGATTTAAAAGTTGTTTTTTATGAAAAAGAATACGCAAGAAAGACCAAAGATTTGATAGAAAAAAGTTATCAAAACTGCAGTATAGTTATTGGAAACGAAGGTGGTTTTGAAGAAGTTGAAATCAAAGAGTTAGTTAGTAAAGGATTTTTATCACTTAGTTTAGGAGACTATATATTAAAAATGGAAACTGCTATAATAGTAGGAATATGTCAAATAAAAATGATTTTAGAGAGGTGAGAAAGATGAAAAAAGTAGTAGCTTTAACACTTGCAGGTTCAATTTTACTGGCAAGCTGTGCTGAGCCTTACAGACCTTCTCAATCAACTTATGAAGGTGGACTAATAGGTGCAGTAACAGGTGCTACAGCAGGAGCAATATTAACAAGTGGAAACAAATGGAAAGGTGGCGTTATTGGTGGTGTAATCGGTGCAATTGCGGGAGCAACTATTGCAGAAATATCTAAAAGAGGTGCAGTAGAAGCAGTTCAATCCGGACAACCTGTAAGATATCAAACAGAAGACGGAAGAGGAGTTTACGAAGCTAAACCTTTAGGGTATGACGCAAAAACAAGATGTCATAAAGTCCAAGAAAAGATATATGAAAATGGAAAACTTGTAAAAGATCAAATTAAAGAGGTATGTGAATCTGAAAAAGTAGAACAAAAATATTAAGGAGCTTTTTATGGGCTTTCCTGTAAATAGGTATAGGAGACTAAGAAAAAACGAAAGTATTCGCCGTTTAATAAGAGAAACAACCCTTACAGTAGATGATTTTATTTACCCAATTTTCATTGAAGATGGGCAAAACATTAAGAAAGAAATACCTTCTATGCCCGGAATCTACAGATGGTCATTGGATAGAATCAATGAAGAACTTGATGAAGTAGTATCTCTCGGCATTCCAGCAGTTTTACTTTTTGGTATTCCTTCCCATAAAGATGAAGTGGGCTCTGACACTTGGAATGATGAAGGTATAATCCAGAGATCAATTAGACATATAAAAAAGAACTATCCAGACCTTTATGTAATAACAGACGTATGTTTTTGTGAATACACATCCCACGGGCACTGTGGTGTCTTACACGACCATGATGTTGATAACGATTTAACTCTTGAAAATACAAGAAAACAAGTTATATCCCACGCAAAAGCGGGAGCTAATATGGTAGCTCCGTCCGGAATGATGGACGGAGTTGTAAAAACTATAAGACAAGCTCTTGACTCTGCTGGATTTTACGATATTCCTATAATGGCTTACTCTGCTAAATACGCTTCCTCTTACTATGGACCTTTTAGAGAAGCTGCTGACTCAACACCTGCATTTGGAGATAGAAGAACTTACCAGATGGATCCTGCAAACAGATTAGAAGCTCTTAGAGAAGTAGCCCTCGATATAGAAGAAGGAGCAGATATCGTAATGGTTAAACCTGCTTTATCTTACTTAGATATAATAAGAGAGATAAGAAATAACTTTAACATTCCTCTGGCAGCTTACAACGTAAGTGGTGAGTACTCTATAATAAAAGCAGCAGGAAAACTGGGATGGATAGACGAGAAAAAAGTGATGATGGAAACTTTAACCTCTATAAAAAGAGCTGGGTCTGACATAATAATCACTTATTTTGCAAAAGAAGCTGCAAGAATACTAAAAAATGGATAAAAAACTTTTACTTATAGACGGGTCTTCTTATTTATACAGAGCTTACTATGCTCTTCCACCTCTTACGGCTCCTGATGGAACGCCAACAGGTGCAATTTATGGATTTGTGAGAATGTTATTAAAACTCTTGTCTACTTTTAACACTCCTTATGTTGCAGTCGTTTTTGACCGTCCAGAAAAAACAGTAAGACACGAAATATACAAAGAGTATAAAGCTACAAGAAAGGAAACCCCAAACGACCTTCAAATCCAGATTCCAAAAATAAAAGAGATAATTAAACTTTTAGGAATAAAAATATTAGAAATACCCGGATACGAAGCTGACGATATTATAGCTACTTTAGCGAAAAAAGCAGAAAATCTTGGTTTTGAAGTTATTATAGTAACTCCAGACAAAGATATGAACCAGCTTATAGACCAGCATATAAAAATATTTAACCCAATGAAAGAAGAAATAGTAGATAATCAAAAAGTTAGTGAAAAATACGGAGTTAGTCCTCAGCAGTTTATAGATTACTTAATTCTTGTAGGAGACAGTATAGATAATATTCCCGGAATAAAAGGAGTAGGACCTAAAACAGCAGCTTTATTGCTTCAAGAGTTTGGAAGTATAGACAAAATATTAGAAAATAAAGATAAGTTAAAAGGAAAACTAAAAGAAAGTTTTACAGCTGTATCAAAACAAGACGTAGAATTGAGTAAAGCTTTAGTAAAATTACATCAAGATATTGACATTCCGCTGGAATTAGAATCGTTAAAAAAAGATAAACCTGATTTGGTAAAATTAAAAGAAATTTTTGAAAAATTAGGATTTAAATCATTGATAAAAGAGATAGATAAACCTAATTTAGAAAAAAAACAGCAAATAACGCAAAAAAGTTTATTCTAATGGCTACTTTTACAGAAAAAGACTTAATAGAAAGATTAAAAAAACACTATCCACAACCTTGGATAGATTTAAAGTTTGAAAACCCTTACCAATTAACAGTTGCAACTATTTTAGCAGCACAATCTACAGACAAAAAAGTAAATCAAATAACACCTATTTTCTTCAAAAAGTTTCCTACACCTCAAGACGTTGCAAAAGCACATTTGGAAGAGATAGAAGAGATAATTAAATCGGTAAACTACTATAAAAGAAAAGCAAAATTAATTAAAGAATGTTGTCAAAAAGTTGTCCAAGAGTTTGAAGGAAAAATCCCAGATAATATGGAAGACATTTTAAAACTTCCGGGGATTGGAAGAAAAACTGCAAGTGTAATTTTAGTAAATGCATTTAACATACCAGCTATAGTTGTAGATACTCACGTTATTAGGGTAGCAGTCAGTAGACTTAAAATATCAAATGGAAAAACTCCTGAAAAAATAGAAAAAGATTTAGCGAAATTTTTTTCAAAAGAAAATTGGATTTACATATCAAAAGCTTTAGTTTTGTTTGGAAGGTATATATGTACCGCTAAAAATCCAAAATGTAAAGAATGCTATCTTGTAGATATATGCCCTTACGAAAAAAAGAACCTGTGAGGTGGTAAGATGGAAAAAGTAATTCCTGTAATTGAAAGACTAAAAAGAGAAGAAAAAGATATACTTATATTTACTCACGAAAATCCTGACGGAGATGGAATTGGCAGTATGATAGCTCTTTATCTATTTTTAAAAAAGTTGTGTAAAAATGTAACTATGGCAATGAAAGACGATATTCCATACATTTACAACTTTTTACCTTCTGTAAACGAGATAAAAAAACTACCGATAAATCATAAATTTTCAGTAGCTATTCTTGTAGATGCAGCCCATAGAAGAAGGTCTGGAACAGAAGTGCAAGCACATGAACTTATCAGAATAGACCATCATGTTGGAGGAGAGTTTGAGAGTATATACGATTGTATAGATGATTACAGCCCTTCAACTACAGCTTTAGTTGCAGAGATACTTAGGAACTGGGATGAATCCCTGATAGATAAAGATATAGCAACCTGCCTTTACACTGGACTTATTACAGATACAGGATCTTTCAAATACAATAACACAACATCAAAAACCTTTGAGATAGCCAAGTTTTTAACAGAAAAAGGAGCTGACCCTTATTACATATCAAAGATGATTTTTGAAAGAAATAAACTAAACGTAATGCTGCTCCTTCAAAAAACTTTATCAACACTACAGTTATACAATAATAATCAGATTGCTGTTTTGACAGTGTTTAGAGATTTTTTAAATGAAACACAAACAACAGAGGAAGACACAGAAGGCTTTGTAAACTTTGCAAGAAGTATAGAGAGTGTTAAAGTTGCAGTTATTATGATTCAAAGAGAAGATTTAAAAACTTGGAGAGTATCTTTAAGAGGAAAAGGTGAGGTTGACGTTCAAGAAATTGCAAAATACTTTGGCGGTGGAGGACACAAAGACGCAGCAGGATGTAGAATAATAGGAGACTATGAAAAGGTAAGAGAAAGTCTAATTGAGAAGATATCAGAAAAGATAATTAAGAAAGTGAAAACTATTAATTAAAATTATTGTTTAGATTCTTTTTCAAATTTCTTTACCGAAATTTCTGACCTTGTACCTAAAAATACATAAATACCTAAAGATATCAAAACAAAACCAACAGATACAATTATACCTATTGAGTAGATTAATTTTGAAGGGTCTGAAATTGTAAATTTAAACACAAGCATTAATGCCTCAATAGATATAGCTATAATTATAGATGCTAAAAATCTTGTTAAAGTTTTTCTAATCTCAGAATGTCTTCTTGGATCTTTATATAAAAGAACTTCTTCTTCAAAAATCGTTTTTGATAAATCAAATATTGCAATAGCAAGTGTAAAGAGGATTACAGATTTAAAAATGTGCTCTGGATTTGAATCTATAACAAAGAGATTTAAACTACCCCATAAAGCAAGTTTAACACTTATAAATCCTAAGAAAATACTGAAAATTGTATAAAATACTTTTGTAACTTTCTCAAATCTATCTTTTGCATAAAAATACTTATCAGAATGCAAAAGTGCTATTAAGTCTATATCAAAACATAGTATTTTTTTTATTGACTCATTTTCATCTTTTATAGGAATTGCGATTGTAGCGGTTACTTCTGAACTGGATAAAGATCTGTAAGGTTTTGTTACTATACATTTTTTCTCCTTGATTGCTTCTAAGAAGTAAGGTCTTGAGGATCTGTCCGCACCTTTTCCAAATCTGGTTATTCTTTTTGCATATAAAGGATTTATAACATTATCTATTATCTGAATTCCTGCATTATCTAAAACATAAAAAAGTTCTATGAAAGGGAATGAAACAAAAAGATTTTCGTGAAATAATTCATCTTCATAATTTTCGTATCTTTCTACAAAATTTTTAAGCTCATCACATAAAATATTTTTCATTTCACTTAAAATAAGTTCAAACTTTTCCATACTTTGATACCTCGTGAAATTTTTATCTTTTATATAGGCAAAATTTATGCCAACTTTTTATAGGTATAAAAGATTAAGAATTTATTTTCTATGCATTAAAATATAACTTTCACCTCATAAAGTTGCATAAAAAGAATGCATTAAAAAGGAAGGATTGTATAAGTAAATAAGATACTGTTTTTAAAAATTCTTATTTTTAAATTACTTAATATAATTGGCATATTTATTGATTAATTATTTTTAGGTATTAAATGAGGAGGTTTAACAATGAAAAAGGTTGAGGCGATTATTAAACCATTTAAGTTGGAAGAGGTTAAAGATGTTATTGCTAGCATTGGAATTTTTGGTATGACTGTGTCGGAAGTTAAAGGATTTGGTAGGCAGAAGGGACATACAGAGCTATATAGAGGAGCGGAGTATGTAATAGATTTTCTTCCAAAGATAAAATTAGAGATAGTTGTAGATGATGAGATGGTAGAAAAAGTTGTTGAAGCTATCGTATCGAGTGCAAGAACGGGAAAGGTTGGAGATGGGAAAATTTTTATTACCCCTGTAGAAGACGTTATAAGAATTAGAACAGGAGAAAGAGGAACAGAAGCTTTATAAAAAATTAGGAGGTGCTGTAATGAAAAAATTAACTTTTATGTTAGGGATGTTTATTCCGATTTTAACATTTGCTAACGAAGTACAAAAAATTGACTCTGGAAATACTGCTTGGATGATTGTTGCTACTGCATTAGTTATGCTTATGACTCCCGCAGGTTTAGCTTTATTTTATGGTGGTATGACAAGGTCTAAGAATATTCTTAACACTATTGCTATGAGCTTCTTGGCATACTGTATTGCGTCTATTATCTGGATTTTTTGGGGGTATACACTAGCTTTTGGAACAGATATATTTGGAATAATTGGGAGTTTAGAGCATTTCTTTTTAATGGGCATATCTGTAAATGATATATGGTCAACAGGAAATATACCAACGCTACTTTTTGTTGTTTTTCAGATGACTTTTGCAGCAATTACAGTTGCATTAATGAGTGGTGCGATTATAGAAAGAGTAAAGTTTCAATTTTGGTTATTATTTGTAGTTTTTTGGCTTACTTTTGTTTATTCTCCAATCGCTCATTGGGTATGGGGAGGGGGATTTTTATTTAAGTTAGGTGCTTTAGATTTTGCAGGTGGAACAGTAGTTCACATAAACGCTGGTATTGCTGGTTTAGTTTTGGCTTTACTGATAGGAAAGAGAAAAGACTATGGAAAAAAAGTAATTTTACCTTCTTCAGTAGTTCTTACAGTATTGGGAGCTGTTTTACTATGGTTTGGATGGTTTGGATTTAATGCAGGTAGTGAGCTTGCAGCTGATGGTATCGCAGCAAATGCATTTTTAGTTACTAACACTGCAGCTGCATTAGGTGCTATATCATGGATGATAACAGAATGGATAATTTACAAAAAACCTACACTCCTTGGAGTTGCTTCTGGAGTTGTTGCTGGTTTGGTAGCTATAACACCCGCAGCTGGTTTTGTTGATGTATTTGGTAGTGTAGTCATAGGTATTATATCTGGGATAATTGGTTTTATAGGTGTATTCTGGCTTAAAAAGAAATTAGGATACGATGATTCTTTAGATACATTTGGAGTCCATGCTTTAAACGGTATATGGGGAGCTATTGCAACAGGTATTTTTGCAAATCCTTCGGTTAACCCTGCAGGAAAAGGATTACTTTATGGCAATTTAACTCAAGTTTTAATCCAAATAGAAGCTGTTTTAGTAACAATTGTCTATACTGCAATTTTGACAGGGATACTGTATTTTGTAGTATCGTTAATTACAAAAGGTGCAAGAGTAGATGACGAGTCAGAAACAGCAGGACTTGATGAAACTATTCACGGAGAAAGAGGATTTGAACTTTAATAAATTTTTAGGAGGTGCTATTATGAAAAAGTTATTATCCTTAACATTACTTACATCTGTAGCAGTAGCAAATGCAGGACAAATAACAGTTTTAAACAGCGATATAGAGTTTAGCGGAGGTTTGACAACAGGATACTTTTATTCAAACAATACAGGCTCATCTAATCACGATAACTTTAAAGTCAGTAATTTTATTATCTCTCTATCTTCACAGCCTAAAGATGGAGGAATAGGATTTAACACAATGTTTGGTAGTATACTACTACCAACTCTCTATGATGGAGGTATAACAGACAATAAAGCAATTTTAAATAAAAATTTTGGAGTTTTAGCAGGATACCTTACATACCTTCCCTTCGAAAATCTCTCTGTAGATGTAGGATTACTGACAACTAATATTGGATATGAGATAGCAACATCATTTTCAAATCCTAATATAACTTACGGTAGCGTTTTTTACGCAGAACCTTTTATCTATCCTGGTATTAGAATTACTTATTCTTATAAAGATTTTAAATTTTATGGAGAAGTTAACAAAGATAAAGGATACTTAGACGGTAGCACATCTTTACCAACTTCTGGAGCTTATGCAGTTGGAACATTAGGTACTCTTTACGGTATTAACTATGCACTTTCTTATTACGATTATACAGCTTATAAAAACCTTATAAATTTAGTTTTATCAAAAAGTTTAAATCAAAATCTTGATGTAGCCTTAAATATGGACTATCAATGGCTTGATAATACTGCAAAACAACAAGGACACGATAAATATGGATATGGTATTGCTTTTTACATTATTCCTAAAATGGAAAATATCTCTTTTCCTATTAGGATTGAATACATAAAAGATGGTTCAAAAGGAAAAGAAAGTGGCATATACAACAATGTAGCATCTGGATACAGTTTTACAATCACACCTACTTTTAAACCTTCAAAAAATACGTATATAAGAATAGAAACTTCTTACTTTAAAACAGATAACAAAATATTTACTGATAAATCAGGAAATCCAAAGGATTCCAAAATGTCAGAAGCTGTAGAGTTGGGAATATTGTTTTGATTTTTTACAAAAGCTGCTCCTTCTGGGGTAGCTTTTGCTGTATAAGTTCATATAGACAGTGAACACCTACCCCTGTAAAATAAATTTACTAAACAGGAGGTAGGTAAAATGAAAGGCATTATAGGAACGCCAATGTATATAACAAAACTCTTTCCAAAAAAACTATCAAACAAAATAAAGGATGTCCCATTAACAAGAGAAGCTAAAAAAAGACTTAAATGGATACAGTATTACCAAAAAACCAAAAACATCTCAAAAACATGCAGATACTTCAAAATATCAAAAAACACACTCTATAAATGGCTAAAAAGATATGAAAAAGATGGACTTGAAGGTCTTTACGATAAACCAAAAACCCCAATAAACACAAGAAAACCAACCATAAGAAACAAATACAAAGAAGAAGTAATAAAAATCAGGAAAGAAAATCCCACATGGAGTAAAGAGAAAATATCAGCATATCTACAAACAAAGAAAAACATTAAAGTATCACCATCTACAATTTACAGAATATTAAAAGAAGCAGGACTTATAGAAAAAACAAAAACGATAAAAATACAAAATAAAAGGAAAAAGGACATAAAAAAGAAAAGGACAAAAAGAGGCTTGCAAGCACAAGCCCCAGGAGATGTAGTACAGATAGACGTAAAACACATAAACATTACAGGCAAAACTCACTACCAATTTACAGCTATAGATAAGTATAGCAGATTTTGCTTTGCTGCAGTTTACCAAACAAAGAGTTCAAGGATAGCAAAGA